>CALEWN010000082.1 GCA_937925385.1 uncultured Senegalimassilia sp. | reverse complement strand
TCGAAGGCGCCACCGCGCGCCTTACCGCAGAAGCGGTTGCCTTCGGTACCAACATCGCCGAGGAGGACCTGCCCGATAACCTGGACCAGATCGATGGCAGCCACAACGGCAGAAGCTACGTTGCCTATACTTTTTATATCCGCAACGCCGGCAAGGAAGATTTGGGATACAGCGGTCAACTGAAGGTTGCCTCCGCGTCGAAGGGCGTGGATAAAGCCGCTCGCGTGCGCGTGTATCGCAATGGCGAAGCGGTCACCTATGCCGCGCCCGCCTCCGATGGCAGCAACGAGCCCGGGTGCGAGAACTTCGAATCGGACGATCTGGTTTGCCGTCTTTCCAACGACACCTTCAAGGTGGGCTACGTGGACAAGTACACGGTGGTCATCTGGCTTGATGGCGACGACCCCGAGTGCGTCGACGACATCGTGGGCGGCGCGGTCGAGTTCGCCATGGACTTTGCCGCCGATGGCGCCGAGGATACGCACCTGTTCACGAAGTTCGTGCAGGACATCGGCGACACGCTCACGGGCACTGACCCCATCGGCGCGGCCGGCACCGATGCCCCCGACTACTACCAGAACAACACCGTCACCTGGGACACCCGTCGCAACCAGGAGAACCCGCCCGCATAAATGCAACGCTGGCGCTTACCCTATCCGCTGGAAGGGGACGTACATTATTTGCGGAGATACGGTTGAATTAGTTGGTTCACCTGCGATAAGACAGCGTCAGAGCGGGAACAATCGTGGTATAGTGCAGTCAGTTAGGTTATCTATGGAATGCAGCTGCCCGTTGGGCGTCGATTCCATAAGAGAAGGAAAGGGATCGGGAAAGGATCCGTTATGGAAACGAAGGCACTGAAAAAGCAGCTCGGCGCTGCTATTGCCATGGTGCTGGTAGCCGCCATAGCGCTGGGCGCTGCCACGTTCGCATGGTTCGTGAACAACAATGCCGTTACGGCAGAGGGTGTTGATGTAAGCACGTCATCCGCCGTGCCGAACCTGTATATTACGAGCACGGGCAAGACGACGGATGGCATGTCTGCGGCGGGAACTAACCCGACCAAACTGTTCCCTGTTTCCACCAATGACGCTAATGCGTTCTATGAAACTTTGCATTGGACGACTGGTACTGGTAATCATGCTGTTGCTGATGAGTATCAAAACGCACTCGTCCATGAGGAAGGTAAAACCGTTTACGCTGATTACACCTTCGATCTTGGTGTGGCCAACGGCAAGATGAACGTGTATTTTGATTCTGGGGCGGCAACTACTTTGGCAGCTAATACTCAGATGGGCACTGCGGGTCGTTTTGCTATTAAGTTCGGCAATGGGGGTTGGACGCTCTTTAAGGTTGCTGGTACCGACACCAAAAAGGGCTATTACACCGATCAGGGCGCAACGGATGGTGATTACTGGGTAAAGCAAGATACGGATGGCACGCTCAAGGCTCTTGCTGTTGGTGATGGATATGCGAACTTCAGCGACTATGCTGGTAGCGTTGACGGACAAGGCCAGGTCCAGGCTACTGGCAAAACGGCTCTTACCACTCTCGACAGCGCCAATGCGGATAATCACGGCAAGGTAAAGGTCACCGTTCGTGTATGGTATGAGGGTTGTGACAAGGATTGCGTATCCGAGAATGCTCAGAATGGCATTCCTTCTGCAATCACCGGCACCCTCGGCTTTGTGGGCGTTCAGACCGCGTAGCCAGCAACCGCGGTTCGATATTCGCTAACTGATTAATACCCTCGGGCTTTTGCTCGGGGGTATTTTGTGTTGTCAGGGGGATTACCGCCTTGGCGCTCTGAGGTGGCTTTGGCGTCCTGTCCCGTGACTTGGGGGGATTGTCAGTTTAGGGTTGTTTTGGTTTGTTGCACTTTGGGATACGTATTACCTTACATGCTAAAATCTTAGGTTGAATGATTGCCGGAACTGGGCAATGTCTCTCGGCATTTGGGCGGCATAGCCGCTTCTCTTTAAGGCTGAGAGGGCCCTGACACGGTGTAAGCGGGCAAGGAGGGAACGCGGCCCTTCGGGGCGTCAGAGCAGCATGAAGGCAACTGGCCAACATATCAACCACGAAAAGCTTCACGCAAGCCAAAACGCTGCTGAGGGTTATCGCGCCGTGGCCGATGAACATGCGCAAACCCTGAAGGATTTCTGGAAGCGTTTCCTGGTTAGCGGTCTGTTCGTGGTAGCCGCCCTTGTCATCATCTTGGCCTGCTTGGCGTGGTTCCTGAACAACTCGCAGGTGAAGGCCACCGGCGTTGGGGTGGACACGGCCGGTGCGCGCTTCGCTATCTCTTCCGAAGGCACTCAGCAGGGCGTCTATGATCGGGAAGCGGGCGAGGGCGAGGCCAGGCTTGATGTGACCGACTCCATGAACGTAAGCGCAACCAGCAACTTGGTGAACTTGAGCTCCGGCGACACCTTGGGCCCTGGCTCGTATGGTCAGCTCACCTTCACGGTAACGCCGTATGCGAACGATCTTCGCGACGTGCAAATTGATATTTCCCGCGAGTTCAAGGGCATGCAGGGCGCTGCCGTTTCCGATGCGGTTAAGGCGCTGGCGTCGGGCCATCTCTTGCTCTTCAAATCGCGCGACGACAATGGGTATTACGAGTCGCCCATCCTTGGCGAGCAGTTGACTATTCCCGCAAGCGACTTTCGCGACACCTCGAACGCAATCAGGCCCGTCACGAAAACGCTGTACTGGGTGTGGCCTGAGTATATTCAGAACTTCGTGTACACCGGTAGCGCCAACTACTACAACAACCTTTTCGCAACTGACGATGTCAAAGACCCCGCCGGGCAGAGCTACGCAGCCATGCAGACCTACATCAACGGACATCAGAGTTCTTTCTACTCCATATCGTCCGGTCAAACGATTCCTCCCCTAAGCAACCCCATGACCTCCGCGGCCATCTCAGAGTGCGCTACGGCTTACAACAAGGCGGACGATGAGATCGGCAACGCGGTGGAGTATTACCAGGTGCGTCTTACCGCAAGCGAGGTGAAGGGCTCATGAGCGGCAACGAAGCGCGGATGACGTCGGCAAAAGATTGGATATACGAGCATCGCGGGCCGATTCTCGCGGCGTTGGCCGTTGTCGCCGTCATTCTGATCATCGCGGCGCTCACGCTTTCGTGGTTCCTGACCAACAACAGCCTTTCAACGGTTGCGAAGGTTGATTCTCCCGCCGAACTGAAAATCACCGTGCCGGGCGAGTCGGCGGCAACCCAGCTCGACCTGACCAACGACGCGGACTACGACGAAGTCGACGAAAATGGCAACGTTTACCGCCGCCGCGCCTTCAGCGTGGACAGCGGTGGCAAAGCTTTTGAGCTGCAGGTTGCGAACACTACGAACATCAAAGACCTGAGCGTGAAGATCTATCGCGCCACGGTGAATGGCC
>CALEWN010000081.1 GCA_937925385.1 uncultured Senegalimassilia sp. | reverse complement strand
CGGGCGATTCGGTAGGCGAGTGGCTCTATCTGTGGTATCGCAATGCAAAGCAATATTCCGTACTTGCATTGGAGCGCTACGAGGAAGGATAGCTTCGCGGCTGCTCATGTGATGCAATCAGGAAAACTGATTCCGAGATTGTATGAGTCTCGGATTCTTTTGGGAAAACAAGACAAGGAAGGATGTAATAGTGGAATTGTTTTGGGACCGTGGTGGTGTATATCATCATGGCTTGCGCGGTTACTGGTGCGATTGCGTCGGCAATTAAACCGGAGAGCGAATTGGGGCAGCAGTTCGTTGCCGGTGTTGACTCCATCGGTCCAATTTTCCTGCCTGTGGCAGGTATTATGGCGTTGGCGCCGTATTTGACGGCGTTTGTTGAGGGCGTATTTGGCCCGGCATATGGCGCACTCGGTGCTGATCCGGCAATGGCAGCCACCACGTTCATAGCCGTTGACATGGGCGGATACCAGCTGGCCGATGCGCTGGCGCAAACGCGCGAGAGCTGGATCATGGCCATGATGACCGGTTATATGGCAGGCGCTACTATCGTGTTCACTGTTCCTGTTGCGTTGAAGATGCTGGAAAAGCGCGATCGCAAATACCTGGCGCTCGGTGTTATGAGCGGCCTTTTAGCTATTCCCATTGGTGTGTTTGTGGCAAGCGCTGTCATTGCGGTTTCGCATCCAATTATTCGTGAGGTTGTATCCACGAATGCTGATGCGACGTATCAGTTGGCGCTCACTTGGGCGCAGATTGGTGTGAATTTGGTTCCGCTCATCATCATCTGCGTTGCATTGGCGCTTGGCTTGAAGTTTAAGCCCGATGCCATGATCAAAGGGTTCATCGTGTTCGGTCGTGTAATGGAAGGTGCCCTGAAGATCGTATTCGTGCTGGTGGTCGTTGAGTACTTCACTGGCTTGTTCACTACGGTTTTCGGTTCCTTCGGCTTCGACCCCATCATCGCCGATGAGGACGACATGTTCCGCGCGCTTGAGACGGCTGGTGCCATCGGCATGATGCTTTGTGGTGCGTTCCCGATGGTGTACCTTATTAGGAAGTACCTAGCCAAACCTCTAGCGAAGATCGGAGGTGCGGTTGGTTTGTCTTCCGATGCGACCGCTGGCTTGCTGGCCGGTTCTGCTAACGTGCTTGCTTTGCTGTCCATGGTGAAGTACCTTAAGGCGCGCGATAAGGTCATCTGCATGGCTTTTGCCGTGTGCTGTGCGTTCTTGTTCGGCGATCATCTGTCGTTTACTGCGAACTTCCAGCCATCGCTTATCGTGCCGGTGCTGTTGGGCAAGTTGGCAGCGGGTATTTGCGCCATTGTTTTTGCGCATCTGCTTGCAGTGAAGAAGGCTGAGGAACTGGAGGCAGCCGATTTGGCTGCGGAGGCGGCATAGCGTACTACTTTGTTGTGCTGTCTAGAGTTTTTGTTTGTATGAAGCGGTAGCGCCCATCGTGTTTTTGCGGGTGGGCGTTACCGTTTTTTGAGATAAAGGGGCTCGATAGCTTCTTGTGATTGCATTGGGATGTCCTGCTTTTGAACCCATGATTTGCATTCTCGTAAACAAAAGCAGGCCGGATCGCTTTGGTGGCGATCTGGCCTGCTTCGTTGTTGCTGGAGCTCGCTTTTGGGGTTGGGGCGCGGCGTTGGCGCGTTGTGTGCAGGTTTTCGCCTCCTACCGGCTGATGCGCTGCTGCATCCGCTGAGCAAGCGTTCGCGTTTCGCGCGTGGGTCTTCGCCCCCTACCTTCCCAAAACCTCCCGCAAGGCTCCTACTGCCTTCTCGTACGCCTCATCCAGCTCTGGGAGTAGCTTGGTTGCTGCGGCTTCGTTGCCATCCCGGAGGGCGTCGTTCATGCTTTTCGCCAGCTTGTGCACGCTGGTGAGCGACAGGTTGCCGGCTACGCCTTTGAGGGCGTGGGCCTCCGCCTCTGCGGTTGTCAGATCGCCTGCGGCGAATGCTCGGCGGACGTTGGGCATGTGGGGGTCGTCGAGGAACAGCTCGGCTAGTTTCAGGTACAGCGATTCGTTGCCTTCGAAGCGGTCGATGATGTCCTCGTAATTTATTTCGGCGTTTTGCAACGCGGCAATGTCTTTTTCGTCCATTGTGCCTCCCTGGGTTTCGGACGGGTTCGTCCTTGGAAGTATAATCCGGGCCATGACGAATCGTAATCAACAGTATCATGACCCTTTCGAGCCGGGCGTTTCCTCGCCTGAGTTCGAGCAGTACGCCCGCCAAAGCTACGCCTCCCACGGCGGGCGCGGCGCAGCACGCCCCAGCAACCCCGACGCAGCTCGTCCTGTTGCCCCTGGTTCGCCTGCCGGCCGCAGCGGGCAATCCGCGCAGCCTGGCAACACTCCCTATAGCCGCTGGTCGCGCGGCGGGTCGGGAACCTCGCGGATGCCGGGCGGCTCGGCTGCTGCCGGCGCTCATGCCGGCAACTCGGTGCAGCCTGCGTATGCGCGCCACGGCCGTCACGGCGCCGTGCGTCCGCAGCAGGGCTGGGCTTCGCCTTCCGAAACCTGCGACATGGGCTTTGCCGGCTCTGCCGGCGCCTACGTCAGCCCGATCAAGCGCTTCGCCGGCCTTGTCGTCTGCGTGCTGATTGCCGTGCTCGTGGAGGTGTTCGGTTTCAACCTGGCCTTCTTCACGTCCATGACATATCCGCAGGTGGGGACGTACCTGGTCAACGGCGTCGCGGCGGGA
>CALEWN010000080.1 GCA_937925385.1 uncultured Senegalimassilia sp. | reverse complement strand
GACCGGCAGCTTGCCAACCGCTACTTTTCCCTCATCATCTATGTCGCCATCGGCGCGGGCGCGGTGCTCAGCGGGCTGTGCTTTGCCTTCACGCCGCAGATAGCCGCCTTGCTGGGCGTGCAGGGCGCGCTGATGCAGCAGTGCGTGGTGTACGGGCGCATTCTGTTTCTGGCGCAGGGCGCCTTCATGCTGCAGACGATGTTCCAGACCTTTTTCGTGGCGGCGGAAAAGCCGGGCCTCAGCCTGAAGATAAACCTTCTGGCCGGGGCCACCAACATGGTGTTCGACTATCTGTTCGTGGCCGTGCTGCCCTGGGGGCTTGCGGGCGCGGGCCGCCACCGCCATGAGCCAGGTGGTGGGCGGCGTGGTGCCGCTTATCTACTTTGCGCGCAAAAACGACAGCCTGCTGCGCCTTACCGATATCGCGCGCCGGCGCGTATGTATCACGCTGACCACCGGCTCAAGCCCACGCACTGATGAGCGCATCATGGCCGAGCTGGGGCTCAAGGACGCGCTCTGCCCGGATTATCTGTACGCCATCAACATCCTGGCCGCAGAAGGAATCCTCCCCCAGGTCGACTTCATCCGCTCCGAGCGCAACGACACCTTCGACACGCCCGAGCAGGCTGCGGAAAGCCTGCGCCGCATGATCGACGGGGCCGCCGGCGCCGTCGTCGGCGAGAAGCAGCGCCAAGCCGCCTATGTGCGCTTGCACGCCTGGCTCAACGACAACCTCGTGCCCAACGAGCACGCCGGATCGCCCGATGGTCACGGCGGCGTGCAAAAGACGCTGCGCCTGCGCAACCCCCGCGTGATCACCTGGGCCTTCATCGCCTGGGACAAGTAGCCCGCACAAACGCGCCAGCTTCTAAGCAAGGCGGCTGCAACCCTCGCAGCAACGGCCGAATCTCGCTTTCGCGATCGGCACAAGCCCGACCGGCTTGTGCCCGATAGCGAATCCTGCGCAAAATGAACGGCCGCGGAACCATCCGCGGCCGTTTCTCATTTCCCTATGCGGGCGAGATCAAGCAAACCGTCACCCGGACACTTTGGGGACGTAGCCCTATCTATCCGTTCGCGACGGAAAACCCGCACGCCTACGCGCTCTTGCGCAAATCCGGTTACGCCACCTGCGTCTTCGGAGCGTACTGCTTCGACGTCTCGCCGAAGAACACCTCGTACCAGCACAGGAAGCAGTACACGTTCCAAATGCGCATCATCTTGAGCTTGGAACGACCCTCCTGCGTGCTAAAGTCGGCGCTGCGGTGGTCGTCGAGCATCTTCATCAGGTAATCCACATTGAAGAACTCATGCGCTGCGGGGCTGGTGAACGCCTCTTTGATGCGCTCGTAGTACAGGTCGGTCTGCAGCCACACGGTCAGCGGCGTGATGAACGGCTGCTTGGGCATGTCGGCAACCTTCTGCGGGAAGCCCAGGTGGGCTGCCGCACGGCGCAGCGCGTACTTCGAGTGCTCATCGGTAACGCGGCAGTCGGTGGGCAGCTGCAGCGCCACGTCGAGCACCTTCTTGTCCAGGAAGGGAACGCGCAGCTCAAGGGAGTGTGCCATAGACATGCGGTCGGCCTTCAGGCAGATGTCATAGGGCATGTAGGAGACCATGTCCACGTATTGCGTCTGCGTGATGACATCGCCGCCGCCCGTCTGCACTGCAGCCTCGTCGAAGTGCGGCTTGCACCATTCCCACGGCTTGCACGGGCCGTTGTAACCCTTCAGCACGTTGGGGACCTCGTCCCACATGTAGTTCATGCACGCACGCTGATAGCTTTTCTCCGGGCCGCCCGAACCGCGCATGGCGAAGTGACGCCCGTGGAACGGCGGCAGCTTCTGAGCAACCGCGCCACCCGCCGCGCGCAGCGCACGGGGCACCTTGAAATACTTGGAGAACTCGTACTGGTCGTGGTAGATCCAGTAGCCGCCGAACAGCTCGTCGGCTCCTTCGCCGGACTGCACCACCTTCACCTCTTTGGAGGCAAGCTGGCTGACGAAGTACAGCGGGATGGCCGACGGCGCACCGAGCGGCTCGTCCATGTGATACTGCTCGGTTGGAACGATATCCAAGAACTCCTTGGCCGTGACCTGCACGTCCTTGTTGGAAAGCCCCGCCCACTCGGCGAACTCGCGCGCATCTTTGAGCTCGTCCAGCTTGATCTTGAAGCCGGCGTTCTCGGCCTTGTCGCGCTGCTCTTCGCTGCCGGTGATGTCGTAGCCCACGGAGAACGTCTTCACGCCCTCGTCGTGATGCTGGCCCATGCAGTATGCTGCCAGCGAGCTATCGATGCCGCCGGACAGGAAGCTGCCGATCTCCACGTCAGCGATCTCATGGGCGCGCACGCTCTCGTCGAACGTATCCTTGATGATGTCGGCCCATTCCTCAAGGCCCTTGGAACGGTCGATCTTGTAGGTGATCTTGTAGAAGCACTCGATGGTGGCCTTGCCGTCCTTGAGCACCATGAAATGACCGGGCGTCATCTTATGGACGTCCTTGAACATGGTCTGCGAGTCGTTCATATACTCGAAGCACAGGTACTGCGGCAGCGCCTCGCGGTTCAGCTCCTTCTTGAAACGCGGGTGCGCCAGGAAGGACTTGATCTCGCTGCCCCAAATCAGACGGCGGCCCTCATGCTGGTAGTACAGCGGCTTGATGCCGAAGATGTCGCGCGCCAGCACCAGCTGCTTTTCCTTGGCATCCCAGATGGCGATGGCGAACATGCCGCGCAGGCGCTCGAACACGCCCGTGCCCCAAGCCTCGTAACCATGCACGACGGTCTCTGTGTCGCCGTTGGTCTTGAACTGGTAGCCCATGTTCTCAAGCTCGGCACGCAGCTCCTGGAAGTTGTAGATCTCGCCGTTGAACGTGACGGTCACGCTGCCATCGGCGTTCTGCATGGGCTGATGGCTGCCCTCAAGGTCGATGATGGACAGACGGCGAAAGCCCATTGCCACATCATCGTTAACGAAAAAGCCCTCATCATCAGGGCCGCGATGGATAATGCGATCCGCCATGTCCTTGACGATGGCGCGATTGACGCCCTCGTCGAAATCAACGGCGGTGAATCCCACGAATCCGCACATGCTTTGGAAAGCTCCTTCTCTCACAGGTTCGCCGACGGGTGTTTTGCATTCGCTCATCATACGCCACCGCCCCGCCCTATGGGCACTTTCCACGAAACGCGCGTCACGCCTACGCGCGGTTGCCGGCGTGTGCGATAATGCAGGGCTGCATACGTTATCGGGTCTCAAAGGAGATTTCATGACCGCAAACGTCGATCCCACACCTATCACCTGCACCGAAGATGTTGCGCGCCTGTTGCAACCGGTGGTGGTAGGCGGTGACATCCTTGCCTACAGCTACGTGCGCGAACTACATCGCGCCTTCGGTATCGAAAACACCATCGTGCTCGCCACGCAAAACATCAAGATGCTCTCCGAAAGCCGTTTCACCGACTATCGTCTGGAGCCGCATATCCACGAGCAGGAAGGCCTTTACAACGCACTCCAACGCATCGCGAATGAGGTCCACGGCGCACATCCTGAGAAAACGCTGCTCATCTTGGGCTGCGACGACTGCCATGCCCGTATGCTTTCGCAGGGCAAGCAGCGCCTGCAGGACCTTGGCTACGTGGTCCCGTACATCGATTTTCCCCTGCTCGACGACATCACGCAGAAACGGCGCTTCTACGAGATCTGCGAGGAGCTTGACATCCCGTTCCCGAAAACCTGGTACTTCGACTGCGGCAACGGCCCCGATGAGCTTCCCGTCGATGAGTTCCCCTACCCACTGATCGCCAAGCCTTCCAACTCGGCCCAGTTCCAAGATGCCGAGCCCACCATCGAAGGCTGGCGAAAGATCTACGAAATCGAAAGCCCCGAAGAACTTGCGCAGGTTTGGCGCAGCATCCGTACGTCGGACTACAACAACCTTCTGGTGCTGCAGGACTTTATCCCCGGCGGCGATGACGCCATCCGCACGCTCACCACGTTCTCGGACGCCTCCGGCGACATGCGCGTGGTCGCAGGCGGTGTGGTTTGCCTGCAGGATCACGACCCCACCGCGCTTGGCAACCCGCTGTGCATCATGGGCGAGCGCGAGGAGGCCATCATCTCGTGCGCCAAGCGTTTCCTGTCGCATGTCGGGTATCGCGGCTTTGCCAATTTCGACATCAAGCACGACAGCCGCGACGGCAGCTTCCGCTTCTTCGAGGTGAATACGCGTTGCGGGCGCAACACCTACTACATGAGCCTTGGTGGACAAAACTTCGTCGAGCTGATCGTGCGTGAATTCGTCATGGGCCAGCCGGTGGAGTACCGCGAGGCCTATAACCCGTTCTTGTACTGCTGCGTACCCGCCTATGTGCTCAAGCGCAGCATGGACAACCAGGAGCGCCTTGCTCAGGCCCTGAAGGCCCTGAAGGCCACCGAAGAGCCTTACCCGCTGCATTACGCACCCGATTCCTTCAAGCACAACATGTGGGCGAAGATCATGCACCTAAACCAGATTCGCAAGTTCAAGCGGTTCTACTGGGACACGAACGGAAAGCAGCTGAAGTAGAAGGCCCTTGCCAATTCTCTTCCCGTAAAGCTAAGGGGGTGCAGCGCATATGCACGCTGCACCCCTTTACTATGCATGCTGCCTTGGACACTTGCTACAGAGGACGCCTATGGTCTGGTTCAGTGGTGATGATCACGGGGCCGTCTTCGGTAATGGCGACCATCTTCTCGAAGTGGGCGCTCGGCTTTCCGTCGCGCGTGCTTACAAGCCACCCATCCTTGCCCTGAAGCACTTTTCTTGTTCCCATATTGATCATAGGCTCGATAGCCAGCACCATGCCAACCTGCAGCTTCATTCCCAAGTGCCTATGTCCGTAGTTGGGAACGTTGGGCTCTTCGTGCATGTTTCTGCCCACGCCATGGCCAACATATTCTCGAACTACGCCATAGCCAGCATTCTCGGCAATCGATTGCACAGCATGACCAATGTCGCCTAAGTGATTTCCCGCGACAGCGCAGTCCAAACCGGCCCACATGCATTCCTCGGTGACTTTGAGAAGCTTGCGCTTTTGCTCGGAGATTTTCCCAACCGCGAACGTCCAGGCGTTGTCCCCCACCCAACCGTCAACGGTTGCGCCAGTATCGACACTAAGGATATCGCCATCCCGAAGTACGACGTTTTTCGAGGGGATGCCATGAACGATCTGCTCGTTCACCGATGCGCAGATGGTCCCCGGGAACCCGCCATAACCCTTAAATGCCGGGATACCACCGTGCTCACGGATATAGGTTTCGGCAAACTCATCAAGCTCCAACGTAGAGACGCCAGGCTTCACAAGCTCCCCAACCTTGCGCAATACTTCTGCGGAAAGCTGCCCTGCAGCTTTCATAGCCTCGATCTCAGCCGGAGACTTCAAGATAACCGACATGACCCATACTCCTAACCCCAATAGCTTCAACAACTGCAATCTGCAATCAAGGCAAATAGTACCAAACTCACACTTAAATAATTGCAAGTGCAACTCGTACTGGCATTCCTGCAGACAAAGATCGGCAAAGAATCAACAAGGGTTTGTGCCTATTCTGCCATCGTTGGCTCCACAACGAGCTACACCCATGAATCAAAATATAGTCACCAATATACAAAAAAGGAGCGGCCCCGAAGGACCGCTCCTTAAAAGCTGAAATGGCTGAGAGGCTTATTCAGCAGCAACCGTGTAGTTCTTGTTCACGGAGGAGTCGACAGCAACACCCGGAGTCATGGTACCGGAAACGCTGACGGACTTGACGTACTTGCCCTTAGCAGCAGCAGGCTTCATGCGCAGAATCTCGTCGTAGACAGCGCCATAGTTCTCAGCGAGCTGCTCGGGAGTAAAGCTTGCCTTGCCGATGATGACATGAGCAATGCCGTAACGGTCAGCGCGATACTCAACGCGGCCGCCCTTGAGCTCCTTGATAGCCTGAGCAACGTTCGGGGTAACCGTGCCGAGCTTCGGGTTCGGCATCAGACCACGAGGGCCGAGGATCTTGCCCAGACGACCAACCTTGCCCATCTGGTCAGGGGTAGCAACGGCAGCGTCGAAGTTGAACTCGCCAGCCTGGATCTGAGCGGTCAGCTCATCGGTGCCGACGATGTCAGCGCCAGCCTCGCGAGCAGCGTCTGCAGCAGCGCCCTCAGCGAAAACGGCAACACGGACGGTCTTACCAGAGCCGTTCGGCAGAGAGACCGTACCACGCAGCTGCTGATCAGCCTGACGGGTATCGATACCCAGACGGAAGTGAGCCTCGATGGTCTGGTCGAACTTGGTGGTGGCGACTTCCTTCACCATTGCGAACGCCTCAAGCGGAGCGTAGGTGGCATCGCCGATCTTCTCGACGGCAGCACGGTAAGCCTTGGAATGCTTTGCCATGATAGTTCCTTTCGTGGTTCGTAGCGAGCTTATGCGGCTTCTAACGCAAAGCCCTTCCACTGATTAAAATCAAATGCATCTAACGATGCGAGTTTCTTAAGCCTCGCCCCTGAGGATGGCGGCCAGCTTCTTGGAAGGCACATAGGTCTTCTTCATCTCGACGCCCTCAACGCGAACGCCCATGGAACGAGCGGTGCCGGCAACGATACGCATAGCGGCATCGATGTCGTTTGCGTTCAGGTCGGGGAGCTTGATCTCAGCGATCTCGCGGAGCTGATCCTGGGTAAGGGTACCCACGAACTTCAGCTGCGGGATACCGGAAGCGGACTTCAGGCCCAGCTTCTCCTTGATCAGCACGGCCGCCGGCGGGGTCTTGCAGATAAAGGTGAAGGACTTGTCCTCGTACACCGTGATCTCGACAGGGATGATGGTGCCCTTCTGCTCCTGCGTCTGAGCGTTGAACGCCTGGCAGAACTGCATGATGTTGACACCCTGTGCACCCAGAGCCGGGCCGACAGGCGGGGCCGGATTCGCAGCGCCAGCAGGAATCTGCAGCTTAACGAAGCCGGTAACTTTCTTCTCAGCCATTCTAATTACCTTTCAAAATGCTTTTGCACTATATATCTTCACAGTCTAAGGAATGAGAAGCCCCGGTCCACGCGGGCACGCCTTGAAACTGCAGAGACCATTCTATATGCAGGAAACCTGATCGAACGAAAGCTCCACCGGGGTTTCACGACCAAAGATCGAAACCATAACCTTGACCTTGCCGGCGTCGGGCATAACCTCGGAAACAACGCCATCAAACTCAGCCAAAGGACCGGAGACGACCTTGACGGCCTGTCCTGCCTCAAGATTGGTAGAAGTTTTCTTAGGAGCCTCGTGACTGGTGCGCTTCATAATCTTGTTGTACTCATCACGAGTGAGCGGCGCAGGCTTGCTATCAGCGCCAACGAAGCCGGTAACGCCAGGAGTATTGCGAACAGCAGCCCAACTGCGATCATCAAGCTCCATACGAACCAAAACGTAACCCGGGAAAACCTTCTTTTCGCTTTCCTTGCGACGACCGCCCTCTTTGATTTCGGTAACGGTCTCGGTAGGAATCTCGATTGCAAAGACATTGTTCTCGAGGCCCATGGTTTCAATGCGGGTTTCGAGATTGGTCTTCACCTTGTTCTCATAGCCGGAGTAGGTGTGAAGCACATACCATTTCTTCGACATGCCTTATGCCCCCAATCCGGAAATCAAAAACAACAGCGGTGTGATAATGCCATTGTCAAGAACAGCAACGTAAATACCGAAGAAGAGAAGCGCGGCAACTACGACAACGCTCCAGCGCAGAACATCCTGGCGACTAGGCCAGGTGACACGCTTCATCTCAGCCTTAACATCCTTGAAGAACTGGAAACGCTTCTTCTTAGGCTTAGGAGCCTTCTTCTCGGCCTTCTTTTCCACAGCCTTACCTTGCTTGGCATCTTTTGCAGAACCATCGGCTTGGGAGGATTTACCGAAGAGCTTCTTCTTAGGAGCCTCGGTATCAGCGCTTTCGCCCTGAGCTTGCTTCAACGCCTCAGCTGCTGCCTCGGCCTGACGAGCTTCCTTACGAGCGGCGCGAGCGGCAGAAGCCTTCGCACGCTGAGTTTTTGATTTCTTAGCCATCTGATTCCTTTAGGGATCGTTTTACCTCTAAACGCCAAACAAGCAGCCTGGCATCAAGCTGCTGATCAATTTAGCAACCTGACTACAAGCTGCTCGCTATTCGAGCTGGCAGGCCAGGAGGGACTCGAACCCCCAACATGCGGTTTTGGAGACCGCCGCTCTACCAATTGGAGCTACTGGCCTATGCCCGTGCTAACCTCTGAAAACTATCGGGTTTCCTTATGCAGGGTGTGCTTCTGGCACCACTTGCAATACTTCTTCAACTCGATACGATCAGGGTTGTTCTGCTTGTTCTTCTTGGTCGTGTAGTTACGGCGCTTGCACTCCGTACACGCCAAGGTAACCATCGTGCGCATGAACTCTCCTTATAAGCCGTATTCAAACAAGCTTGAACGCATACACATGAATCTTAAGAAAGGGCCCGCCCACAAGCGGGCCCTTTGAAAGCTGCAGCTTAAAACTAAGCGATAATCTTGGTCACTCGACCAGAACCAACGGTGCGGCCACCCTCGCGGATAGCGAAGCGGAGGCCTTCCTCCATTGCCACCGGGTGAATCAACTCAGCGGTGATGGTCACGTTGTCGCCAGGCATAACCATCTCGGTGCCCTCGGGCAGGTGAGCAACACCGGTGATGTCGGTGGTGCGGAAGTAGAACTGCGGACGATAACCATCGAAGAACGGGGTGTGACGGCCGCCCTCTTCCTTGGTCAGGATGTAGACCTGGCCCTCGAACTTCTGGTGCGGGGTAACGCTACCAGGCTTGCAGAGAACCTGGCCGCGCTCGATGTCCTCGCGCTTGATACCGCGGAGCAGGCAGCCGATGTTGTCGCCAGCCTGAGCCTCGTCCAGCAGCTTACGGAACATCTCGATGCCAGTGCAGACCGTGTTCTGGGTCTCCTTGATACCGACAATCTCCAGCGGGTCATTCACATGCAGAACGCCACGCTCGACACGACCGGTAGCAACGGTACCACGGCCGGTGATGGTCATGGTGTCCTCGACAGCCATCAGGAACGGCTTGTCAACGTCGCGCTCCGGCGTGGGGATGTAGGAGTCAACAGCGTCCATGAGCTCCCAAACCTTGTCCTGCCACTCCTTGTCGCCCTCCAGGGCCTTCAGAGCAGAACCGCGGATGACCGGGATGTCGTCTCCGGGGAACTCGTACTCGGTCAGCAGCTCGCGGGTCTCCATCTCGACGAGCTCGATGAGCTCCTCGTCGTCGACCATGTCGCACTTGTTCAGGAACACGACGATGTAGGGAACGCCAACCTGACGGGCGAGCAGGATGTGCTCGCGGGTCTGAGCCATGGGGCCGTCGGTAGCAGCGATAACCAGGATAGCGCCGTCCATCTGGGCAGCACCGGTGATCATGTTCTTGACGTAGTCAGCGTGACCAGGGCAGTCAACGTGAGCATAGTGGCGAGCATCGGTCTCGTACTCGATGTGAGCGATGGAGATCGTGATGCCGCGCTCGCGCTCCTCGGGAGCCTTGACGATGTTCTCGAAGGCGGTGAAGTCAGCGTGAGCGGTGCCATGGGAGCCGTCGTTCTCGGACAGCGTCTTGGAAATAGCAGCAGTCAGCGTCGTCTTACCGTGGTCAACGTGACCGATGGTGCCGATGTTAACATGCGGCTTGGAACGCTCGAACTTCTCCTTAGCCATGTTTCATCCTCCTTATAAGGATCGCTTTCGCGAAACGAATCTAAAATAAAGCGCCCGATAAATCGGGCGCAGTGTAAGTATTGGTAGCGGTGACTGGATTCGAACCAGTGACGCCACGGGTATGAACCGTGTTCTCTAACCAACTGAGCTACACCGCCAAAAAGCTGGAGCCTGCGATC
>CALEWN010000079.1 GCA_937925385.1 uncultured Senegalimassilia sp. | reverse complement strand
GAATCAAGCAGGATCGAGCGTTTCAGCTTGTCCGACCAGTAATCATAATGAGCCAAACGGCGAAGCGACGCCTCGATGCCGCCCAGCACGATGGGAGCGTCCTTGTACGTACGGCGAATCAAGTTTCCGTAGACCACCGCCGCGCGATCTGGACGAAGCCCCATCTCGCCGCCGGGCGAGAACGCATCGGTGCTGCGATGCTTCTTCGCCACCGTATAGTGGTTCACCATCGAATCCATGTTGCCGGCGGAAACCAGAAATCCCAGCCGAGGCTTTCCCAGAACCGTGATGCTTTCGGGGTCGCGCCAATCCGGCTGACAAATCACGCCTACCTTATAGTGATTCGCCTCGAGCAGACGCGTGATGATGGCCATGCCGAACGAGGGATGGTCGACGTACGCGTCGCCGCACACGAACACGAAATCGCAGCAATCCCAACCGCGCTCCTCCATATCGGCACGGCTAACCGGCAAGAACGCACTGCGCGGAGGCAAAGTTGTTTGCGGTTTCACCTGCTTGGCCGCTGGCACCGCCACGGAACTGCCACGCGATGCGCGCGCTTTACCCGAGCCATGCGAGCTTTGCGGCTTGCCTGAACCTCGGGAGCCTTGCGGTTTGCTCGATTTGAACGCGCCCTGCGACCTGCCCGAGCCGTGCGTCTTCTTCGGGCCACGACTGCCTGCGTCAGCGTTAACGCCTTCGCACGGGCGCCCATCCTCGCGCAACGCACGCTGGGAACCCTGCTTCCCTAACTCGTTTCGTTTGCCCTGTTTGCCCGGGCTTCGATGAGCTGCGCCGCCCTTCACGCTATCCTGCGCGCCGCCGCGGCGCGACGGCTTGCCGCTTCGGCTGCCGGCCTGCCCTTGGGATACGCCGCGCGACCCTTGGCTTCTATTCCCTTGTTTCACGGAACCGCCTATCTTGGCGCCCCGGCGGACGCCATCTCGAACGGCATGGGGTCATCCTGACCGCGCCATGCCGGAACGTCGAATTGCCTTGTCCAGTATCCCACGGCACGCGCCTGCATCACCACCGCGAACGCCGATGCCGCCGAAACCACCACAGCCAAGGCAAGACAGACGACGACTAGACACATACCTGCAGCGACGATAAACATCATGTCAGGCGAAGCGCCGTTCGAGAAGAGCCCATACGCCCCCACGCCGATAACGCCCGCAAACAAAAGCGAGCCGATGACCCCCGTCACCACTGCAGGCACGATGGCAAGCACGATCGAAAGCCCGAGCACACGCAGCAGGCCCTTCATGTCGTGGCGCATCATGGCCCACAAGCGCGGAAGCTGGAAACCAGGCCCCAACCTGCCATAGATGCTCGCGCGCATGGAGGCCACCAGGAAAAACATAACGGACGCCAGCGAAACCGCAAGGCTGAACAGGGAATACACCGGGCTCACGACCACAGCACCACCCGCACCGCCCCAGACGGCATGCGAGACGTTGCTCAAGCCGCGTCCCGCAAGCGCATCCCAACAACCCTCGAGCGCTCCGGGGATCACCACGCAGCACACGATGCAGATTGCAAGCACGATCAGCCCGCGACGATACAGCAGGCCGTCCTCGTTCCCGAAGATGCGCGCAGGCAGGGGCATATGCACGCCCCAGGCGATATCGCGCGCCCAACCGAACGCATAACCCAGCAGCACCACCGGGCCGAAAACCGGGATGAACGCGATAAGGCCGAGCAAGAACATCTTCCCCAACCAGCCCTGCGAGCTTTTCACATCGTTCCATGCGGCGCTGAAATACCCTGTCTGCATGGCGCTTCCTTCCCGTCGTGTTTCTTTATGCGGCATACCCAATCGTCTTCTCGGAACGTTACACGCCCTATGCAAGCAACGCCGCATCCGTAACCATTCTGTTGCGTTCCTATACGCGAAGCACTCGTCAAGGACAAGCCATGAACCGCAGCAACGCCTGTCTACGATACGGGAAAACAGCACCTCGGTTGGCTTAATCCGATCGACCTTAAACCAGCAACGATCCTCTCCCCAGCCGTAATCTGCGACCAAGCGCAAACAGGGGACGGAGGTGTGTTCACGTGCTAGACCCCTGGAAACCTAAGATGCCGCCGTGAACACACCTCCGTCCCCTGTTCACAATCCCAAACAAAAAAGGACCCGCTGCAAGCAGCGGGTCCTGTAAAAGCAGTCGAAAGACTGATTTACTTCAGGGTCACAGCAGCGCCGGCGTCTTCCAGCGTCTTCTTGATCTCCTCAGCCTTGTCCTTGGCCACACCCTCCTGGATGGTGGAAGGAGCACCCTCGACGGTCTCCTTAGCTTCCTTCAGGCCCTGGCCGGTGATCTCACGGACAGCCTTGATGACAGCGATCTTGTTGTCGCCGAAGCCCTCGAGCACGACGTCGAACTCGGACTTCTCCTCAGCGGCAGCAGCGCCAGCAGCCGGAGCAGCAGCAACGGCAACCGGAGCAGCAGCGGACACGCCAAAGGTCTCCTCGATGTCCTTGACCAGCTCAGAAGCCTCGAGCAGGGACATTTCCTTCAGAGCCTCGATGATCTCTTCGCGAGAAACAGCCATGTTAGTTTCCTTTCAAAGGGGCTGGATCATCCTTATGTTCCAGCCGAAATTTCAAATGCATTACGCGGCACGTCTTATGCCGCAAGAAGCTTGCTTACGCAACCTTCTGATCGGCAACGGCCTTTGCGACCTGTGCCAGGCCACGCGGCACGCCGTTGATGGCGGTTGCCAGACCCTGAGCCACACCGTTGATGGCAGCGGCAATGTGAGCGTACAGCTCCTCGCGAGAGGGCAGGGAAGCGATGGCCTCCACCTCTGCGGCGCTGACTGCAGCACCCTCCATCAAGCCACCCTTGATCTGCAGGTTCTCGTTGGACTTGGCGAATTCCTTAACGGCCTTCGCGGCAGCAGCCACATCGGAACCGGCGAACACGAATGCGCTCGGGCCATGCAGCATGTCGTCCAGCGTAGGCAGCTCGGACTCGGACAGGGCGATGCGCATAACGGTGTTCTTGTACACCTTCATGCATGCACCGGACTCGCGGACTGCGTTGCGCAGAGCCTCGACCTCCTTGACGGTCAGACCGCAGGCGTCGACGACCCACACAGCACCCGCACCCTCCAGATCCTCCTTGATCGCGGAAAGCATGGATTGGTTCTTTGCGTTCGGCATTGTTACACCTCCTTCTTCTCAAACTCGGGTTCCGCCCCATGCGGGTGGAGTCGCGCTTGAGAAAAAGAACGACCCCTGCCGTCCTAAGACACAGGGGTCGTTGAAGTGCGATACTTAACAACCACCTCGGCGGGCCGCAATTGCTTGCGATTGAACCTTTCGGTACCTGCTGTCTCGGGCAGCGGAACTATTGTTGTTGCTCCGTCTTCTGCTGGTCGGCCGTTTCCGCGGTTTGTTCAACCGTCTTCGCGGCCTGCTCAGAAGATGACTTATCTATAGTATCAGATTTATTCTGCGTGTCAACAAGTTCTTGGACGGAATTTGTGGTATCGCCGGCGATGTACTTGAAGGTGATAGTGTCGCCTTCCCTATAGCCCACGATGCCGAGCTGCGCAGGCAAGGCGAAGTCGTAGATGCCCTCCACGCCTTCCAGCGTCACATAGAAGTGGGAGTTGCCGTCCAGGACCGCCTGGGTCATGCTGCGGATCGCGCCCGTCTGCTCCTGCGTGTTGGCCTCCGCGGCATCGCTGGAAAGCGTTCCGCTGGTTGCCAGCATCGCCTGATAGGACTTCTGCGTCTCCGCAACCGTGTCACCCGTTGCCACGTTCTGGTAATGCTGGATGTCCACCATCGCGAACTTCTTCACGGTACCCGCGTTATCCTTCAGCGCCATGAAGTACGTCGGCTGCTCGGACACGTTGATCAGGATGGGGAACGTGGCGGAGTAACGCAAGTTCTGCACCGCGCCCTCGGCCGACTGCATGGCCGATTCCTCGGTCGCGCCAGCAACCGGATAGTAATGGGATTCCGCCGTGCGCTGGTTCACCAGCACGAAACCAACGATGGAGTTGTCCGCCGTAGCCGACGTCACGCCCGTGTACACCCACACGTCATCGTCCTTGGCAATGTAGTTGTAGCCCACGTTGCCATCGGTGCCCGGCGTGGTCTGCACCACGTTCTTCTGGCCCAGCCAGCTATTCAGCCAGCCGTCCTGGTACTTGCCCGACCAGTTGTACTGTTGGATGAGCAGCTCGGCCGGATAGGCGCGGTCGACCCACTGGGGCACGTCGCCGATAGCCAGGTCCGTGCACTCGCCCGTGGTGGCGTTCACCATGACTACGCGCTCGATGGTGGTGCCGCCGAACAGGCCGATGGTGCGCGTCTGCACCGGGCAGATCCACCAAGGCTGGCCGTCCTCGTCGACCTCGAACGACTTCTCGTCGAACATATAGAAGGGGTACTTCAGCTGCACGTAGCGGTCGATGTTGCGGGCCAACGGCTCGGAGCGCGAATAGAAGATGGCACGGTCGCCCAGCTTCACGATTTGCGCATCCTGCGTGGTCATATCCACCAGCGCGTACGCCGGGATGCCCTCGGCTCGGTTCGTCAGCCACTTGAACAGGTCAGCGTAGCCAAGCGGGCTCACGCGCACGGGCGTGCCCTGGTAGTTGATCTGGCTATACGTGCCCGCAATCTCGAACTGGCTTACGTACTCGGGAATGTTGCCCATGGCGCGATTACCCAGCAGCGCCGCGGAATCGCGGTCGATGATAGGGATTTCGGAGTAGTCGACCTGCTGGATATCCTGCGCGAAGTCGGCGTCCTGCGTATCCAACACGCTGGCGTACTTGGCCGCGTTACCGGGGAACACCGACAGCGACGCCACGGCACCCAACACGCCGACCAGCGCGATGGCCACGGGAATCCACGATGCCACCTTGAACGCCTTCGCCTTCGTGCGGTTGGGGTCCACCTTGCTGTTGCCCGTCTCGTACGTGCGCGACTTCACGTTCCACAGCAGGAACAGCGGCAGCAAAACGAACACGACCAGGAACATCCACGTGTCCACGCTGTGGATGTTGATGGGCGGATGGAACCACCAGTAGGCCACCACCACGATCAGCAGCACCAGCACTGCGGTGATGATGAGCGCCTTCTTGCCCATCTGACCCATCTTGTCGCCGAACGAGAACTCGGGGATGCCCCCGCCGTTGCCGCCCTTGTTGCCGCGGCCGCCGCTGAACGCGGTGAACGGGCTTTCGGAGCCTTGGCTACCGGCGCCGTTGCCCGACGAGCCGCCCGCACCCCCTTCGCTGGAGGCGCCACCCGCGGCCCCTCCGAAACCTGCGCCCATGTCGAAGCCCGATTGCTTCAGGGCATCGATGAGCGACTCAAAACCGGATGTCTGTTTCACGGCATCCCTTTCTCCATTGATGGATGAACAATGTTCCACATTGTAGCGGAACGCGTCCAGCTTCCCTTGAAACCGAACGCGTTCCGTTACCTTTTATATTCGTTGCGATGACGGCGGGTCAACGCCGCACACCTCCGGGAGCGCTGCGCCCCCTTGCAAATCGCCGCGTTCTGCCGCCGCCCCTATTTCGCCAGCTGGCGAAGGACGTACTGCAGAATGCCGCCATGCTCGAAGTACTTGCCCTCGGTAGGCGTGTCCACGCGGACCGTCGCCTTGAAGGCGACCTCGGTTCCGTCGGCCTTCTTCGCCGTCACATCCACCACGCGCGGCTCGGGCAGGCCCTTCGAAAAGTCCACGGCGCCGACCGTGTACTGCTCGGAGCCGTCCAGGCCCAGGCCCTCGGCGCTTTCGCCCTCTTCGAACTGCAGCGGCATCACGCCCATGCCGATAAGGTTCGAGCGATGGATGCGCTCGAAGCTCTCCGCGAACGCCGCGCGGATGCCCAGCAGCATGGGGCCCTTCGCCGCCCAGTCGCGCGAGCTGCCGCTTCCGTACATCTTGCCGGCCACCACGACCAGCGGCACGTCGGCCTGCTCATAGTCCATTGCCGCATCGAACAGCGGCGTGATCTCATCCTTCAGGAAGTCGCGCGTCCATCCGCCCTTCTTGCCTTCCGCCAGCTTATTGGACAGCTTCACGTTGGCGAACGTTCCGCGCATCATGACCTCGTGGTTGCCGCGACGGGCGCCGTAGGTGTTGAAGTCCGCCGGAACGACGTCGCGCTCCTCCAGGTACTTCGCCGCCGGGGAGTCCAGCGCGATGCTGCCTGCGGGCGAGATGTGGTCGGTGGTGATGAAGTCGCCCAGGAAGGCCAGCGCACGCGCATCCTTGATGGGCTCGGCCGGCGCAGGCTGTGCGCCCATGCCGTCGAAGTACGGCGCGCGGCGCACATATGTGGAAGCCTCGTCCCACGCGAACGTGTCGGACGGCTCGCTGCCAAGCTGCTGCCAGGCGGCGTCGCCATCGTACAGGCCGCGCGAGCCCTCCTCATAGAGCTCCTTCGTGGCGAAACGCTCCAGCAAGTCGGCAACCTCGGCATCGGTCGGCCAGATGTCGGCCAACTTCACCGGCGTGCCGTCGGCGCGCTCGCCGAGCACGGCGTTGGGCAGGTCCACATCCATGGTGCCCGCCAGCGAATAGGCGATCACCGTTGCCGGAGCGCCCAGATAGTTCTGCGACACGTCGGGCGAGATGCGGCCCTCGAAGTTGCGGTTGCCCGAAAGCACGCTGGCAAGTTCCAGGTTGTCGGCGATGTCGTGCAGCGCCGGCAGAATGGGGCCGGAGTTGCCGATGCAGCTCATGCAGCCGAAACCGCACGTGTAAAAGCCCAGGTCGCGCAGGCCATCCATCAAACCGGCACGCTCAAGCAGCAGCTCGGTAGCATGGCTGCCCGGAGCCAGGATGCACTTCACCCATGGCTTCGGCTTCAACCCCGCCTCGGCGGCCTTTTTGGCAACCAAGCCCGCCGTCAGCATCATAGAGGGGTCGGTGGCGGTGGTGCAGCTGGTCACCGCGGCTATGGCAAGCGCGCCATGGCCCAGCTCGCATGCCTGGCCGTTCACGTCGACCGTTTCCTTCTTGCCCAGGTCAAGGCCGCGATCGGCGCAAATCTCATGGAATCGCTCCTGCGCCTGTTCAAGGAAGATGCGGTCATGCGGGCGCGACGGGCCGGCGATGCTGCGCTTCACGCTACCCAGATCCAGCTCGACCACGTCGGCGTACACGCGCTCGGGCGCCTGCGGGTCGTTCCAGAAGCCCTGCGCCTTCGCATACTGCTCGACCAGCGCAACCTGCTGCTCGCTGCGACCGGTCAGGCGCAGGTACGCCAGCGTCTGGTCGTCAACGGGGAACAGCGTGCAGGTGCTACCGTATTCCGGCGTCATGTTGGAGATGCACGTACGCTGGGTGGCGTTCAGACTGCCCAGACCGGGGCCGAAGCACTCGACGAAGCAGCCGACGACGCCCTTCTCGCGCAGCATCTTAGCGAACGTCAGCGCCACGTCCATGGCCGCAACACCCTCGGACAGCTTACCCATCAGGCGCACGCCCACTACCTTGGGAACCAGCGTGGTGATCGGCTGGCCCAACGCCGCCGCCTCAGCCTCGATGCCGCCGACGCCCCAGCCCAGTACGCCGATGCCGTTGGCGGTAGGCGTGTGGCTGTCCGTGCCCACCAGGGTGTCGAAGTACACCGTGGGGTTCTCGCCCTCCGGCGTTTCAACACCGGCAGCCGTGGAGGTCATGGCAACCTGCGCGAACTCCTCG
Organism: uncultured Senegalimassilia sp.; assembly: GCA_937925385.1. Taxonomy (GTDB): domain Bacteria; phylum Actinomycetota; class Coriobacteriia; order Coriobacteriales; family Eggerthellaceae; genus Senegalimassilia. The sequence continues at coordinate 1,772 of CALEWN010000079.1, read as the reverse complement.
ATGTTCAGCTGGTGGCAAATGCCCGCTCCCGGCGGGACGATACGCACGTTCTGGAACGACTTCTGCGCCCACTTCAGGAAGTTGTATCGCTCGCCGTTGCGCTGGAACTCCAACTCCATATTCTTCTCCATGGCGCAGGAGCAGCCTGCCACATCGGCGATGACCGAGTGGTCGATGACCAGGTCGCAGGGGATCTGCGGGTTGATCTTCGCCGGGTCGCCGCCCAGGTTCGCGCACGCCTCGCGCATCACGGCGAAGTCGACGAACACCGGCACGCCCGTGAAATCCTGGAACAGCACGCGCGCGGGGCTGAACTCCACCTCGCTGCCGACCTCGCCGGCACAGCCGGCCTCGACCACGCGCTTGGCCAGGTCGGAAGCCGCCTCCGGGCTCTCTGCGTTGCGCAGCACGTTCTCAAGCAGAACCTTCAGCGCATACGGGAGCTTCTCGGAGCCCTCAACCTGCTCAACCGGATAATAGGTGTAAGCCGCATCGCCCACGGACAGGGTAGCGACAAACTTCTCGTTCTTCATATCGTCCCCTCTTGGTGCATGTTGCACCCTGATATCGATCTTGCTGAACATGATTCAATCGGCAGCCGCGCACGCCGGCTAAACCTACCTGAAAATCGTTAGCAGCCCGCAGCCGTACGCGCCAGCGGGAGCCAACCTGGCGATCAACCCCAACCGCTGACAGTTCCTCCCGTCTCAAACCCGCTTGCGGGAGCGAACACCGGCCGGCATCCCGCTTCTCACAGATTACCGGCCGGCAATTACCGCACGATTACGCCTGAGCCTTAATGGCGGCGATAAGCGCCTCGGTGAACTCGGTGCAGCTTGCGGCGGGAGCGCTGCTGCCGGTGGCCTTGCGGATGTCGCCCGTTAACACGGAGCCGTCAGCGTAGACGGCGCGGAGGCCGCGGCGGATACGCTCGGCGATTTCCAACTCCCCAAGATGGTCGAGCATCATGGCCGCAGACATGATCTCCGCGGTGGGATTGGCTTTGTTCTGGCCCGCTATGTCGGGAGCGGAGCCATGCACGGCCTCGAACACGGCGTAATCCTTGCCGATATTCGCACCCGGGGCGATGCCCAGACCGCCGACCAGGCCCGCAGCCAGGTCGCTGGCAATGTCGCCGTACAGGTTGGGGAACACCACCACATCGAACTGCGCCGGGTCGATAACCATGTTCATGCAGAAGGCGTCAATGATACGGTCGTCGAACTCCACGCGGCCCTCGTATTCCTTAGCCACCTCGCGCGCCGTGCGCAGGAACAGGCCGTCGGAGTACTTCATGATGTTGGCCTTATGAGCTGCAGTGACCTTTTTGCGGCCATGCTTCAGCGCATACTCGAAGGCATAGCGCACGATGTTCTGAGTAGCCGTGATAGAAATGGGCTTGATGGAGATGCCGGAATCGGGACGGATAACGCCCGCGCCCTCGTCCTCGCAGAACTTGATGAGCTTCGAAGCGGCCTCGGAGCCTTCTTCAAATTCCACGCCCGCATACAGGTCCTCGGAGTTTTCACGAACGATGACCAAATCGACGTCGTCATAACGACCGCCGGCACCGGGCATGGAAAGCACCGGGCGCAAGCACACATACAAATCGAGCGTTTTGCGGAGCGCAACGTTGACGCTGCGGAAACCGGTTCCAACAGGAGTGGTGCACGGGCCCTTGATGGCAACCTTGTTGCGCTTCACCGCCTCGATGGTCTCATCAGGCAGCGGAGTGCCCATTTTCTCGGCGCATGCCGCACCGGCCTCAGCGA
>CALEWN010000078.1 GCA_937925385.1 uncultured Senegalimassilia sp. | reverse complement strand
CCGAGCATAGCGGCCTTCATGCGTTCGAGTTGTGCTTGATTGATGTCAAGCGCTTGCGCGATGACCTGGACGATATCGTCTTCCTTGCTGCACGGAACGAAAGCCGAGGCTTCGGAAAGCTCGGATTCCAGATCCTGCCCGTAACGGGCAGGCATGCAGCCGGCGACGATGAGCGCCGCGCCCGCCGCGACATTGGGCATGCCCGCAACCTCGAAGATGGCCTCGAGGCTTTCCTCGGTAGCGCTTTGGATGAACGAGCACGTGTTCACCACCACGGCATCAGCGGCTTCGGGATCCTGTTCGATGACAAAGCCGCAACGCTGAAGCTGAGATTGCATGCGCTGGGTGTCCACCTCGTTTTTCGCGCAACCCATGGTGACGAACGCGACGCGAGGGCTCTCGATTTCAAAGACGTTTTCGGTTTTCACGAGATTCCTTAGCGGTAGTTGACGTACTGGAGCGGCTGGCCGTAATCCTGGCCCTTCAGGAAGGCGATGACCTTCTGCAACGTGTCGCGAGAGGCGGAGGAAACGCGCAGCTTATCGCCTTCGATGGTGACCTTCACCTTGAGCTTCTGCGCCTTGATGTCCTTATTGATCTTGCCGGCGGTTTCCTTGTCGATGCCCTCGACGATGGTTGCCGTCTGACGCACGCTCTGACCGGTTGCCGCCTGGGGATCGCCCCACTTCACGGCGGTGAGGTCGATGCCTCGCTTGATGAGCTTGCTGCCCATGATGTCGATGACCTGGCGAGCAACGAAATCAGCGGGAGCCGCTACCGTGATGGTCTTCTTCTGCTTGTCAAGCGACAGCTCGGCGCCGGAGCCTTTCAGGTCATAGCGCTGTGAAAGCTCCTTTTTCGCCTGCTGATATGCGTTATCGACTTCCTGCATGTCGACGGTGGACACCACGTCGAAACTGGATTCCTTAGCCATGATGTTCTGCCTTTCAACTAGTAAGAATACGTTGACGATGAATACTGGGTACCCGTTGCGCTTGTGCCGGACCCGGTAGTCGAAGAATAGCCCGTTCCCGTAGACGACATGGTGGAACCTGTCGACGAAGAGCCGTTGCCGGTGCTCGATTGCGCAGAGGTTTCGTTCGACGTTGAATTCGTAGACGTGGTGGAACCGGTGGTGCTCGAGGAGGTGCTAGAAGTATCAAGCCCCTCGACCTTCACGTCAGGGTGATCTTTCGCCCACGATGCAAGGTAATCCTTGAAGTTCACCGTGGCTGTTGGCATGCCCGTGGTCGCATCGCTGGTGAATTCGACCTCCTTGCCGTCCATAGTGACGGTGAATCCTGAGGAAACCCAGGTCGACAAACTCCAGGTACCGGTAACCTTAACCGTTTCATCAACCGGCCCGGTGAGCATCTGCTCAGTTGCCTGCCCGTCCTGCGTGATGACCACGTAGGCCTGCTGGCCCTTCTCCAGCTTGTATTCCACCTTCACGCTGGTGGGCGCCGTTGCCGTGGATGATGATTTCGTATCCGAATCGTTGTTGTTGCCGCTGTTGTTATTGGAATTATCCTGGCTGACCCCGCTGCCATCGGCCGATGTATCGGTGACGCCGGTGATGGGAACCTTTGCGACCTCCTGCGTGGAAGCGGCTCCGCGATTCCCGAAGGCAAGCGCCACGATGATGACGAGCAGCAGCAGGATGATCACGATGACCGCGACATAGGGCAATCGCGCTTGCATCCCCCGGCCAACGTTGTTCTGCGACCCGGAATAGAAATTGGTGAACTGCGTGGTAACGGCCCCGCCGAAATGGTTGGAGCGACGGCTTTCGTTTTCCGCACGTGCCGCACGGGAAGCAAGCGATTCGCGATATTCGCGTTGAGGCTGCTGTTCGCGACGCGGCATGCGCTGCGTGCCCTGGCGCTGGCCTCGCTGGGTACGCAGCGAGCGACGACCGTCGGTGCGCTCGTCAGCGTAGCGCGATGAGCGCTGCGAGCCTTGCCCACGACCATCATGGCGCCCGTCACCGCGCGAAACCGACCTACGACCCGAAACATGCGCCGGCGAATCGGATTCGCCACGAGTGCGCCCGACCTGGTAAGCGTATGCGTCATCGAGATACATACGCGTGATGTCGGCAGGATTGAGCCCGACCAATTTCGCATATGCGTTCACCATGTTCCGCGTGTAACCGCGTGCGGGCAAACGGGAGAAATCGTTGTTCTCGAGGGCGCGAAGGATGTCGGGTCGAATGCGCAGCCGACGAGCGGCCGACTGCACGTCGTAGCCTTTCCGCTCGCGCGCTTCGCGCAATACGGTGCCGAATGAAACCTGGCCCATGCCTTCTCCTTATTAATTGTCACCGTCATGTTGCTCGAACGCTTTGAGCGTTTCAAGCTCCATGGCATCGACGAGTACTTCACGGGGCTTGCTGCCGTTCGGCGGACCGACGACGCCCTTATCTTCCAACATGTCCATTATACGCCCGGCGCGGGAGTAACCCACTTTGAGGCGACGCTGGATATTGGACGTGGAACCCAAACCGCTCGATACCACCAACTCGGCCGCCTCCCAAATAAGCGGATCATCATCGGCGCACGTGCCACCGCTGGCATCCGAGGGGCACGATCCCAACGTGATTAGATTGGTGGATAAGATCTCGGAATGATACTCCGGCTCGCCCTGACTGCGCAACTTCTCCACAACCGCGTTGATCTCGTCCTCGGAAACGTAGCAGCCTTGGATGCGCATGGGCTTTGCATACTCCGGTTTGCTCAGGAGCAGGTCGCCTAGCCCGATGAGGTTTTCGGCGCCCGGCGTGTCCAGGATAACGCGGCTATCGATGCCGCTAGCCACGTTGAAGGCGATGCGGTTCGTGATGTTGGCCTTGATCAAGCCCGTGACCACGTTGGTGGAAGGACGTTGCGTGGCTACGATCAGATGGATGCCGGCAGCGCGCGCCAACTGGGCGATGCGGCTGATGGAGAACTCGACCTCCTTGCCCACGTTCATCATGAGATCGGCAAGCTCGTCGATGATGATGACGATATAGGGCAGTTCATCGCCAAGCTCGTTGTCGGGTAGCTCCTCTCCCGCTTCCTGCGCAGCTTTCGCCTCGGTTTGCGCCGCCTGCACCTTAGCGTTGTACTGGCCGATGTTTCGCGCACCCACCTTCGAAAACACCTTCAGGCGACGCTCCATTTCCGCAACGCCCCAACTCAAAGCGCTTGCCGCTTCCTTGGGCTCGGTCACGACGGGCACGTATAGGTGCGGAATGCCGTTATAGGGGGTGAATTCGACGCGTTTCGGGTCGATCATGATGAAGCGCACCTCGGACGGAGTTGCCCGCATGAGGATCGACATGATCATCGCGTTGATGGAAACCGACTTACCGGAACCGGAGGTGCCGCCGATAAGCAGATGAGGCATTTTCGCAAGATCGGAAACGATGCAGTGGCCCTCGACATCCTTGCCGATGGCGATCTGCAGCGGACCGGGCGCCGCGTCCTTGATGACATCGCCGAGCAGCACCGTTTGACGTGTGCGATTGGGCACTTCGATGCCGACGTAATTGGTTCCGGGAATAGGCGCGAAAATGCGCACGCCGGGGGCTGCGAGCGCCAACGCGATATCGTCCTCAAGGGCGGTGACACGGCTTACGCGCACGCCGGCCGGAAGATCGACTTTGAACAAGGTGACCGTCGGGCCGGCGACCCAACCCACGACCTTGGCCATGATATTGAAGTCCTCAAGGGTCTCCTGTAGGCACGCTCCGGTTTCCTGAAGCTCGGAATCGGTTGCCAAATCCTTCTCCGGATCGGTGGAGACGGCGAGAAGGTCCATAGGCGGAAGCTCGAAACCCTGCTCGGGACGCGGGGTGGCAACCGGTGTAGCGGCCTTCGAGGGCTTTTTGGGCATCGAAAGTGCAGCATCGCGCTCGATAGGCTTGCGACGCCCCAGCTTGCGCGTGATGGTCTCGGGAGCGTTCTTCGCATTTTCACGGGAAGGGCCGTCTTCGAAGGATGCTGCAGCGCTGCCATGTCGACGATTAGAGGAGGCAGGACGCTTGAGCGTTTGCGTTTTAGCGGCTTCCAACTCCGCAAGCTCTGCTTCGTCGAGCGTTTTCGCCTTCGGACGGGAAACCCTTGCAAACGCCGGGGGCGGAACCACGCCATGCTCGCGCTCGTCCGCCGCTTCCCGAGCCTCGGCAAGTGCTTGCAGCTTCTCAACGATACTCGATACGGAAAAGCCGATGACGATCAGCCCCGCGATCGCAAGACCGAAAAGCACGATGGCCGATATCACCTTGCCGAACAGCGTCAAGCCGCACCATGCGATGCCCGCGCCGATATAGCCCCCGCGCACGGAAAGCTGATCGGCTAAGAAAAGGTTATCCGTAGCGTCGGGAGCGGCTTCGGGCGTGAACAGCGCGAGAAGGGATAGCACCGCGACAAACAGCATGGCCAGCCCCACCGAAACGCGTAGCGGGATACCCTCCTTGTCGATTCGGACAAGGAAGCTTGCCCCGATTGCAACCAGGAAAAAGGGCAGC
>CALEWN010000077.1 GCA_937925385.1 uncultured Senegalimassilia sp. | reverse complement strand
ACGGCGCCGTCATCCTGGCGGAGGAGCAGACCGCCGGCCGCGGGCGCTTGGGCCGGGCCTTCTACTCTCCCCGGGGAAACGGCATCTACCTGTCTATCATCCTCAAGCGCCCCATTCCTGTGGAGCATGCCTCCCGGCTGACCATCTCCGCCGCTGTGGCAGTCTGCCAGGCTATCGAGAGCCAGACTGCCAAGCGCCCCTCGATTAAGTGGGTCAACGACGTTTTTCTTGGGGAGCGGAAGGTCTGCGGCATCTTGACTGAGGCAGTCAGCGATTTTGAAAGCGGTATGGTGTAGATCTCCGTGGTCTCCATATAATTAAAAAAAAAATACGCCTTCATGGCTCTGCGCAACTCGAAGTCCACGGCGCTTGCCGCTGCGGCTCCGGTGCTGGCGATCGTGGGCGTGTTCGCTGCTCGCCTGGCGTTCTATGCGGTGCAGCTGAGCGTTGGCCTGTACGTCGGCTAACCGCTGAGGGTCGATGCTTTTCGGGGCGCGTCCGGTTTGCGGGCGCGCCCTTTGCCTTATGATGGATGCCTTAAGCGATAAGGAGAGGATCGCATGACGGATCTTGATGCTGCGACGTTTGAAGGCGTTGCGTTTTTGGGGAACACCCTGGCCCCGTTCTTCCTGCAGGACCCGCGAACGGGCTCTGCAGAGGCCGAGTTTGCGGCGGTCGCTGCGCTTGATGCACGGACTGCTGGCGCGGAATGGCCGTTTGCCGGCAGGGAAGAGGCCGCACGTTATCTGGCAATGATGGTCGAGGGCCTGGCGCCGAGCCGCGTTGCCGGAGAGGGCGGTGCCTTTGCCGCGGATGATGATCTGACGTGGGAGTATCGTCGCTTGTTCATCGGCCCGGCCGCAAAGCCGGCGCCGCCGTGGGGCTCGGTGTACACCGACCGGGAGTGCGTGGTGTTCGGCGCGACCACCCTTGAGCTGCGCGCATGGATGCGCGAACATGGCGTTGCGCGAACCGCTGACGAGAAAACCCCGGAGGACCATATCGGGCTTATGCTCGCCCTTATGGCATGGCTTGCGCAAAATCAGCCCGCCGACCTGGGCGAGTTCCTGAACCTTCACTTCCTGACGTGGGCGGGGCATTTCCTGGACGAGCTTGCCGATGCCGCCGAACATCCTTTCTATGAAGGGCTGGCTCGTTTGACGCGCGCAAGCTTGGACGGCGTTCAGGAGACGCTGGGGTTGAAGGTCGTCGTGCCTCGCTTCTATCGTTAAAATACTGGGGAATCGTTGGTCCGGTGCGTCAGCCTGCAGCGACGCGCCGGACCATGCGGGTGTTGTGCGCGTTTCGCATCGAGCGGTGCTGCAAAGAGGGGGAGCTGATGATTTCCGGGTTCGATACTGCGTTAGGCGAGGTGACGTTGGTGCTGTTCACCACGCTCGCCCCTTCGGGCGCCATCGCCCTTGTTCTGGTTGCGGCGGTGCTGTTGTTTTCGAAGCTCGAATCGACGATGCGGGCGCGCATCAGCACGTTCATGTGCATCCCCCTTGTGGTTACCATGGTGGGGCTTGTCGCGTCGGCCACGCATCTTGGAAACCCGGCCAATGCGCTGTACGTGTTTTTGCATTTCGGCTCCTATATTCAATCTGTTGCATTTTTAGGCGTCATATCGAATGCTTATAGATGCAATGCAGACTCTGGCGGGTAG
>CALEWN010000076.1 GCA_937925385.1 uncultured Senegalimassilia sp. | reverse complement strand
TGCCGGTCGACCAGTACATCGGCGGCATCGAGCACGCTATCCTGCACTTGCTCTACAGCCGCTTCTTCACGAAGGTGCTGCGCGACTTGGGCATGCTGGACTTCGACGAGCCGTTCAAGAACCTGCTGTGCCAGGGCATGGTGCTCGACGAGCATGGCGACGTCATGAGCAAGTCCAAGGGCAACGTCATCTCCCCCGAGGAGATGATCGCAGGCTACGGCTGCGACGCCGTGCGCGCCTACATCCTGTTCATGGCCCCGCCCGATAAGGAGCTGCAGTGGAACGAGGACGGCCTGGCCGGCATGCACAAGTTCCTCAACCGCGTGTGGCGTATGGTGTACGACCTGGTGGGCAAGGCCGATGAGGACACGCTGTATCAGCCGGGCGCGTCCGAGGCCGAGGCTGCAGCGGCTCGCAAGGTGCTGCTGCGCGAGCGTCATCGCGTTGTGGGCAAGGTTGTGGACGATTTCGATCGCAACAACTTCAACACCGCCATTGCCGCCATCATGGAGCTGGTTAACGCCATCGGCGATTACCTGCGCAAGGTCGGTCCGGAGCAGCGTGCCGCATCCGCCGATGAGCAGGCGTTTGCGACCGAGGTAGCGAATGTGCTGGTAAGGCTGCTGGCTCCCATCTGCCCGCATATGACCGATGAGCTGTGGCATGATGCGCTGGGTTGTGAGGGCTCCATCCATACGCAGGAATGGCCCGAGTTCGACCCCGAGAAGGCCAAGGATGACGAGGTCGAGCTTGCCGTGCAGATCAACGGCAAGGTGAAGGCCCGTATCACGGTTGCCGCGGATGCCGATCAGGAATCCGTGAAGGCAGTGGCGCTTGAAGCCGTGCAAGACGCCGTGGCGGGCAAGGACCTGAAGAAGGTCGTTGTGGTGCCCGGCCGTCTGGTGAACATCGTGGCGAAGTAGAAACGCGCACATGACAGTCGAAACGACCCGGAGGATGCTCCGGGTCGTTTTGTTTTCGGGGTTAGGTTTCGGTGGCGTTGTTGCGCCGTTCCGGCGAAATGCTTGCCGTGAGGTTTCGGCGTTTGCTATTGTCTGTTTCCTATGAGTAGCGCGAAGAAACATAAGGGATGCCTGAGGCGGGTGCTGGATATGGTGCTGGCGGTAGTTGTGGCCGTGGTGGCAGTGTTCGCCATTACGAATGTGGTCACCATCGTGGGCTCGAAAGGGTCCATCGTCACCTCCGAGAAAGCCAGCATCGGCAACGCCGACGCCATCGTGGTGCTCGGCGCATCGGTGCTGCCCGACGGAACGCCTTCGGGTATTTTGGCCGATCGTCTGGATGACGGCATCGCGCTGTATTTCGCGGGCGTGGCGCCGAAGATCATCATGAGCGGCGATAACGGCACCGCTTCGTACAACGAGGTGAAGGCGATGAAGCAATACGCCATCGCGCAAGGCGTGCCCAGCCAGGACATCTTCTGCGATCATGCGGGTTTCTCCACGTACGAAAGCATGTATCGGGCGAAATACGTGTTCGGGTGCGAGCGTATCGTGGTGGCCACGCAAACGTATCACCTGTATCGCGCGCTGTGGTCCGCGAAAAGCCTGGGGATGCAAGCCGAGGGCGTTCCCAGCGACTACCACGAGTATCAGAAGCAGCTGCAGTACGATATCCGGGAAATCCCCGCGCGAACGAAGGATTTCTTCAAGGCGCTGTTTCGCGTGCCTTCCACGTATGTGGGCGAAGCGATCAGCCTTGACCAAAGCGGGGATGTGACGAACTGAAGCAAGATGGCCGCGCGGAATGCGCGGCCATCGTTCGTTCAAGGGCTAATCTTCCAGGTTTTTCGGATTGAACGTTTCCAGCAGGTCGACGAGCTCCTGCTTCTTGTGGATATCCAGCTTGGCGTAGATGCGCTTGCTGTGGGTTCGGATGGTGTTTTCCGAAACCACCAGCTGCTCGGCGATGCGCGCCACGGTGTTGCCGCGGGCGATAAGCTCCATGACCTCGGTTTCGCGTGCGGATAGGCGGTAGTGCTGTCGAACCAGTGCAGCCTGTTTCGATAGACGGTCTTGGTAGTTTGGCGCATCGGAGCTGCGGGCATGGTCGCGTTTCTCGAGTTTGGCGGCGTCCGTCGGGAAGGGGGCGTTGTCGGGCGCCATTGCGGGCTCTTCGACGGTCAGGGCGCCCTCGTTTTCCGCCCGTGCGATGACGATGGGCCTCGTCTCGAACATGCCGGTATCGTGCATGTTGAAAGGACAGGGGCCCGCGCATCCGGCGTTTGCCGCCGGGGATGCTTCGCTTTCCGGTTCGGCCTCATCGAGGTCGGTTTGGCGCTCGTTGATGTTGCCGATTTGCAGGGGGGCACCGGCTACAAGCTCGATATCCTCCGCCTGGCTTGCGGCCAATGCTCGCTTGAAGCCGCCTTGTCCGATGAAGAACATGAGACCGAGCAAATAAACCGCCACCAGCGCGACGACGGCATCGGGCTGCATGCCGATGACGCGGATCTGCTCGGCGAACGTGCCGGCAAGGAACCCGACATCGTGCAACGCGTACACGATGCCGGCGAAGAAGCCGTAGATGAACACGGGGTTGATGCCGCGGTCGCGCGATGCTTGCGCGCACTGGATCATCATGAGGGCGATGGCCACGCTATAAACCGCATACAGGATAGCGGCCTGCCATCGAGCATAGCCGTCGCTGAAAAACGGAAGCACCAGAAACGAGGTGATGAGCATCGGGAAGGCGATGCGGTAGGCGTTGGTCACGTTCATACGGACGTTCTTGAACTGCCAGAGCACCAAAACGCCGACGCCTGCAACCAGACATCCCGTCATGGACAGCAGATTCACAAGGCTGCCGACTCGCGGATCGCCAATGGCCAACGATCGCATGACGCCGGTGCAGAATGCGATGGCGCCGACGCACAAGGCGCTGCGCCAGTAATCGCGCAGCACGCGCCTATACACGTTCGGGCGCTCGCGCGGAACATCCTCGAACATAGGCTGTCTCAAGTCGATGTTCCGGCTTTTCAGCACGATGGCGAGCGCGAACAGCGGCATGAACACCAGCGGGATGAGAAATGCGGTCACAGCTTGCGGTATGGCGTACAGCGCGAAATACAGAAGGGCGCCATAGGCGGTGCCAAGGATTAGATCACGATTGCCATGGTCCGCGTCGAAGCTGGCGAACAGCCTTTGCCACAGCATGTAGAAACCGGCGGAACCCAGGCCCAGAAGCGAGCCGCCGGCGATCACCAGCGCTTGAGCGATGCCGTGCAGATAGATGGCTCCGATAAGGCAGCACCAGCCAAGCAGGTATGGCGCGCTTGCGAGCATCACCATGAAGCGGCGCGTAGGTCCAGGGAAGTAGTACACTCCGACGGCGCTGGCAAAGTAGCATAACGAGAACACGAGCGATTGCATCAAAAAGAACCAGAACATGACATCTGGGGTTTGGAAGTTCATGGGCAAGAACGGGAACACGCCGCCCCATACGCCGGCGGCGTTGATGGCCAAAAAAAGGGCGTATCCAAGCGATGCGGTGTTGGGCTTGAACGTGCGGGCTATGTTGGAGAAACGTGTATGTGCCACAGAGATCCTCGTCGTCGGGCACTGCCGTTCGCCCGCCTGAAAGTGTCGGCGGCGGATGGTCGAGTGCTCTCCCCCCCTTGCGTGATTTCGCCGCTGCATAGCAAGAATGCGAAATCGATTGCTGAAAACAGTATAGCGCGCAATCGGGTCCAGGCTGTCACATGCTGCAAAGGGTGATAGCCTGTGAACTGGGTAAACGCGAAATTCGCACGTTTTATGCGACACGGCAGATCGGGCAAGGCGATAAGGTCTCATCACCAAATGCGCTTGGAGGGTAGACGAGCCCCAACCAAGGAAGCAAGGGTGGTGCGCGGCGAAAAGGCCGTGAAAGGAAGATGCCGAGTCGCGGCGCGCGATAGCGCAGCCGTTTCGACAGAGGCGTGAAGGAAAGAATGAAGGGGGAGGCAATGCAAGACATGCCAAGCATGAACCGCCGCACGTTCGTCAAGTCGACGGGTGCGCTGGGTGCTCTGGCCGCCGTCGGCGGCGCCGCTGCAACGGGCGCGAACCTGTTCGGCGCAACCGAGCCGGCGCTCGCAGAGTCCGAGGAGAAGATCGTTTACACGCACTGCGCGGTGAACTGCGGCTGCTGTTGCGTGTGGAAGTGTCATGTTCGCGATGGGGAAATCAAATACATCGAATCCGACAATACGGGTTCGGGCGACTTTGCCGACCCTCAGATGCGTGCATGTTTGCGTGGCCGTTCCGCTCGTCGTTGGCTGCAGAACTCCGAGCGTTTGAACTACCCCATGAAGCGAGCCGAGGGCGCGAAGCGCGGGGAAGGTAAATTCGAGCGTATCTCGTGGGATGAAGCTCTTGACACCATTGCTAGCGAAATGAAGCGTATTCGCGAGACGTATGGCGATGAGTCCATGTATTTGCAATACGCTTCTGGCGTGACCATGGGCATTTGGGGCTCTAGCCCGGTTAGTCGTTTGCTGAATCTGACCGGTGGATATCTGACTTATTACGGTACGTATAGTAATGGCCAGTTGATGCGCTCTTCCTACTATACGTATGGTGAAGCTGGCGGCTATGGCAGCAACTACCATACGCTTCAGGACAACGAGCTGGTTGTCATGTTCGGCTCAAGTCCGATTGAGACCCGCATGGGCGGCACCGGACAAGGCAACTCGCTTGTATATGCGCGCGAGAAGCATAATCTTCGCATCATTAACATCGACCCGCGTATGAACGATACCGCTGCCGGTGACAATACTGAGTGGATTCCTATTCGCACGGGCACTGATGCCGCATTGGCTGCCGCGTTGTCTTACGAAATCATCAGCAACGGCTGGGCCGACGAGGAGTTCTTGCATAAGTATTGCGTGGGCTATGATGAGGAGACGCTGCCCGAGTCCGCTAAAGGCAAAAACGCTTCTTATAAGGACTACATCCTGGGTACCGGTTATGACATGACACCGAAGACCCCCGCATGGGCTTCCAAAATCACGCAAGTTCCCGAGCAGCGCATCAAAGACCTGGCGCGTGAAATGCATGAGGCTGACCCGGTGTTCATCACTCAGGGTTATGGTTCCCAGCGTCATTCCAATGGTGAGGCTACGGGTCGCGCTATCATGGTGCTCCCTCAGCTTCTTGGACAAATCGGTAAGCCGGGTACCAACGATGGTCGCCGCGAGAACAAAATCGGCTTTGCCATGAGCGGCTTCCCGGCAGGGAAGAAATGGTCCCAGGTGGCAAGACAGGCCGAAAAGATCCGCTATGTTGTATGTAATGGTGATGAAGGCGATCCTGGTGCATTTATGGACGGGTCTGTTATGGAAGGCGATCCATATAAGATGATCGAAGGTATGACCATTGCTGCTTATGCAGTTGGCGCAGAAGAAGGCTATATCTATGTACGTGCAGAATATCCTCTCTCTGTAAAGAGACTGCGTATGGCTATTGAACAGGCAGAGAATTACGGATTCCTGGGA
>CALEWN010000075.1 GCA_937925385.1 uncultured Senegalimassilia sp. | reverse complement strand
GGCGCAAAGCGATACCCAACGCGAGAAGCTGCAAAGCTACTTCGCCGTCGTCCCATGCCCTACGTGCGGTGGCAAACGCTTGAAGCCCGAGATCCTCGCGGTGACCGTGGGTGGCAAGTCCATTCACGAGGTATGCGAGATGAGCGCTCTTGACTGCTATCGATTCTTCAGCGATCTTCGTTTTGAAGGGCAACAGGGAGCGATCGCGAATCCCATTGCGAAGGAGATCGTTGCGCGCTTGAAGTTCCTGGTGGATGTAGGCTTGGATTATCTGACCTTAGAGCGTGCGACCGCAACCCTTTCCGGCGGCGAAGCGCAGCGTATCCGTCTGGCAACGCAGATCGGCGCGGGTCTGATGGGCGTGCTCTATATCCTTGACGAGCCCTCCATCGGCTTGCATCAGCGTGACAACGAGCGTCTTATCGGAACGCTCGAACATTTGCGCGATCTTGGCAACACCGTGATCGTGGTCGAGCATGACGAGGACACCATCCGCGCCGCAGATTATGTGGTGGACATGGGCCCGGGCGCGGGCGAGCGCGGCGGCATGGTCGTCGCTGCCGGAACGCCTGAGGAGGTTGCGGCTACGGAAGGTTCGCTTACGGCCGATTACCTTTCGGGTCGTCGCGTGATCGCGGTGCCGCAGCAGCGTCGCAAGCCCAAGCGCGGCTGCCTCAAGCTCGCCGGAGCATGCGAGAACAACTTGAACAACGTTACGCTTTCCATTCCCTTCGGCACGTTCACGGTCATCACGGGCGTTTCCGGAAGCGGCAAAAGCTCGCTGATCACCGACACGCTCGCTCCTGCGCTGGCGAATCGCGTCAACCATGCGCATCGGCGCACGGGCGCTTATCGTAAGATCACCGGCGTCGAGAACATCGATAAGGTGATCAACATCGATCAAAGCCCTATCGGAAGAACCCCTCGAAGCAATCCCGCAACCTATATCGGCCTGTGGGACGATATCCGCGCGCTGTTCGCGAGCACGCAGGAAAGCAAAGCGCACGGATACGGTCCCGGGCGATTTAGCTTCAACGTCAGCGGAGGCCGTTGCGAAGCCTGCAAGGGCGATGGGCAGATCAAAATCGAGATGCACTTCCTCCCCGATATCTATGTTCCATGCGAGGTGTGCGAGGGCAAACGCTACAATCGCGAGACTCTGCAGGTCACATATCGAGGCAAGAACATCTCCGAGGTGCTTGACATGACGGTCGAGGAAGCCTTGCTGTTCTTCGAGAACATTCCCGGGATCAAACGCAAGCTTCAAACGCTTTTCGATGTGGGGCTCGGGTATATCCGCTTGGGCCAGCCTGCCACTACCTTGTCGGGTGGCGAGGCTCAGCGCGTGAAGCTTGCAAGCGAGCTGCATCGTCGTCAGACGGGCAAAACGTTCTACATTTTGGATGAGCCCACTACCGGGCTGCATTTCGAGGATGTGCGGCAGTTGCTGGTGGTTCTGCAGCGTCTGGTGGATGCGGGTAATACCGTACTCGTTATCGAGCATAACCTGGATGTCATCAAAAGCGCAGATCATATCGTCGATTTGGGGCCGGAGGGCGGCCTGCGCGGCGGTACCGTGGTTGCTGAGGGGACTCCCGAGCACGTAGCTACTGTGAAGGAGAGCTATACGGGACGATTCCTTGCGCGCATGTTGTAGAATAGCGATTCCATAGATTGCGACGCCCGCCGGTTTCGGTGGGCGTCTTTGACGCTTTACAAGTAATAACCCGTCTCCGCGTAAGAGGCGGGTTTCTTATTCGGGAAGGAGCGGTAGCGGTGCATCAGGAAACGGCTTTGCGGGGCGGACATGTGATGCGTGGCATTGTCTGTGCATTGGCTGGTTCTGTTTGCTGGGGCTTTTCCGGCACCTGCGCCCAGTTGGTGATGGGTGATTTCGGCGCGCCCGCCTATTGGATCACGTGTGTGCGCATGCTCATTTCCGCAGTGTTCTTCCTTGCTATCGTGTTCGTGAAGGATTGGCGCTCTGTGGGCGCGTTGTTCCGCGATTGGCGCTCCATGATCAGGATCGCCGCGTTCTCGATTTTCGGCATCGCGTTATGCCAGGTCAGCTATTTTAGCGTCATCCATCACACAAGCGCGGGCGTGGGTACCACCATCGAGCAACTGGGACTTGTTCTCATCATGTTGTGGACCTGTCTGCGCAAACGCCGCCTTCCCAACGTGCGCGAGGTGCTTGGGCTCATTTTCGCCATGGTGGGGCTTGTCCTCATCGCCACGCAGGGCGATCTTTCCCGATTGGCGTTATCGCAGCAGGGATGCTTTTGGGGCATGGTGTCGGCTGTCGCATTGGCCCTGTACACCCTCATGCCGGTGAAGGTGCTTGCAAAGTGGGGATCGCTGATGGTCACCGGGTTCGCCATGCTGTTCGGTGGATTGGTCCTCACGCCCGTGGTGCAGCCCTGGGCCGTCCCCGTCGAAATCACGCCTGCATTCCTCATCATCCTTGCTGCGGTCATCGTCGTGGGCACCTGTGCGGCTTATATGCTGTATTTGCAGGGAATCAACGACTGCGGTCCCGTTAAGGCCGGGCTTTTGTGCGCAGCCGAGCCCGTTTCGGCAATGGTCATTTCCGTGCTGTGGCTTCAGACCCCGGTCAGCACCTGGGACATCGCGGGCTGCGCTTGCATCCTCGTCATGATCGTCATGGTTACCGAGTTCGAGCCTAAACGGGAAGGCGGGGAATCCGCCCCTGAGCTTGCGGGCGTTGAAACGGAGCCGCTTCCGCAGGATCCGCCGGTGTTCGCCGGTCGTGCTTCCGTGCTCGGTTACTACAGCAGCAGGCCCGCGACTATGGCGGACTTTACCCGCGTGGAGGCGCTCCTGGACGATGCTCATCGCCAGTATGCTGAAATGGGCATCGATGAAGGCAAGTTCAAGAAATACCCGTCATCGCGTCGTCTGACGCGCAGTATCAACAACGGCTCCACCTACGTGGTGGAGAATGCGGAAGGCAAGCTCATCGCCGTATTCGGCGTATCGTTCGACATAGACAAGAACTATGAGCGCGGCATCAAGGGGGAATGGGTCACCGATACCGGGGCTTCGCCGCAGCAGTATGCCGAATTGCATTGGGTGGTCGTGGATAAGCCTGTCCGTAGGCGCGGCGTGGGTTCGTTTATCGTCGATATCGCGTGCCGTATCGCCCGCGAAGGCGGTCGCACAAGCTTGCGGGCCGACATCTATCCGGAGAACGAGCCCATGCGCTGGCTGCTTGAGAAGCGGGGCTTTGCGTTCTGCGGAACCATCCAGGTTCGCGATGGGTTCGGTCGGGAGAAGCCTCGTTCCGCGTATGAGCTGCGTGTGAGATGAGCCTGCTTAGGACAGGCTCGCGATCGAGCTTGCAACCATTATCCTGTTGGTTGCAATTTGGATTCCGTTGGGGATTCTGGGTTGCCAACGTCTCGTGGACGTTTACCATTGCTGAGGGAGTTTCTTCGCTGCGCTTCGCGAAGAAGGGGTAGAGCCGCATGGACGGCTGGAAGTGAGGATATCCATGACATTGCAGTTTCGCATTGCCGACCATGGCGACTTCGATGGCATCTGGGCCGTGCTCATGGACGGCAAGGCCGCTCTCGGTCGTCTCGGTATCGATCAGTGGCAAGGGGCGTACCCTACGCAGCAGATCGTGCGCGATGACATCGAAGCCGGTCACTCCTTTGTCCTGGAAGAGGATGGTGTCGTAGTCGCTACCACGGTCATCGGCTTCACTGGCGAGCCGGTCTACGATGCCATCGAGGGCGCATGGCTTACGCACTCCGACTCGCGCGATCCGCGATATGCCGTGCTGCATCGCGTTGCGGTTGCGCAGGGCCACGCTGGGAAGGGTCTTGGTCGTAAGCTGCTTCAGTCCGCAGAACCGGTAGCCTGTCAGCACGGATGCGAGAGCCTGCGCATTGAAACGCATCCCGGTAACGTCCCTATGCTCAAGCTTATAGAGCGCTGCGGTTTCACCCGTTGCGGCATCGTGCACATCAGCCATGCGGAAGGCGCTTCAACCGATCGCGTCGCGTTCGAGAAGGTGCTCTAGGGCCGGCTTTTCTGTAAACTATGCGCGTGTGTTTGCGGCATACGGGCGGTTTGCCGGCCTTTCACTATACTTGTGGTTATGTCTAACGGAACTCGTGAAAAACAAGCGCTTGGCGTATTCCTTATCCTGATCGTGCTCAGCACGTTCGGGATTGCCTGGTATATGGTCGCAGGGCATTCTTGGAACGTCGCTGCATCTTCCATTGATGAGAAGGTCGGCCAGATGGAAGGTTATACGTCCATCGTCTATGCGGGCACGCTTCCCGTACAGGCCGATGCGAAGACGCTTGATTCCCAAAACGGTTCCGACGCGCAGACCGATGACGAAAAGGATTCCACGGACACGGCCGAGAAGACCGGCGGAGATACCGCTTCGGGGTCAGGTGGCGCTTCTTCATCAACCGGTTCCTCTGATGCGGCTGCGTCAACTTCCGCATCTTCCGACCTTGGCGGCTCCTCGTCGTCTGCGGATGTGGGCACGTCCGCGAATGGCGTATCGTCAGGCAGCAGTTCCAGTACGAACTCGGCCACATCCAATTCCTCGAAGGCATCTTCGGGGTCTTCGAAATCCTCCGATAGCGCTGCGGGGCAAACGCGCAATGAGGAGGCATCCGGTTTGACGTCGGATGTCGGCAGCGTCGCGGCGCCGGTTCCCGATGATTCTGAAGAAGGCGAAGGCGAAACGGACCGCTTCTCTGGAAACGACACCGCGTTGAAGGCCGTCACTGTGCGTGGCGGTATCGATGTAGCCAAGACGCAGTCGGTTACACCTCAGGATGTTCGGACCAACTATGAGGAGAAGGGCGCCACGGTGCTGGTGCTCGATACAACGGATTCGTCGCAATATAGCGAGGGCGTCATCCTGAAACGCGGGTCGAAACGCATCGGCGTGTTTTCGGTCGATGTGCCGCTTTCCGAAAAAGCCGCCGAATCCCGTATCAAATATTTCCGCGACAGCAAGGTCGACCTTGTGGTGTGCATCTCTTCGGTCCGCACCTATGTGCGCAACCTGCAGGGCGCCGATATCGTGATCACGTTGCAGGATGAAGAAGTATCGACCATGGGCGGCAATTCAAACGGGTCGTTTTTCGTGAACGCGCCGCATGTGGATAGCATCGGGGCTATCTTGGTCTCTCCGAGCAACGTCGTGTCCGCAAAGGTCATTGAAAGCCTGTAACGGTCTCGTATCCGTTCGCGAAGTTCCCTTTGTTCCTCTAACTATGCCGTTAAGGCCAGATGAACGATGCTGCATGCCGAACATCTCGGCGGCAGCTCGTTATGCGCCATTCGGTGGCTGTGATTTCTAAGGCAGTATGCACTTCTCTCCGTTGCTTCCTCTATTCGCGCTGAGCGTATCCATTCATCAGAATATGCAATCCTGAAATGCCACTATGCAGCATATTCGTCCAAAATACCGTAATTGATGAACCGCTATTCGGTTGATTTGCTCCGTTTGCCGTTTGAATTATCATTTGAATAGATAAACAAATCAACAAAAATGTCCAATTGCCGTTGGGATAATCCGATTGTCGCTCTAGGTATTAGCCAAGGATATGGAGTAAGTTTGAACGCAACCTAGACAAACATGCAATATCGTCCAGTTTTCGGTAACCCGTTTCGGGTTATCCGTACAAATGAGTGTCATTGTGAACCATTTGGCGGAATGGTGTCAGTTTCGTATCAAATTATGCATTAGCATGGATGAGTATTCGCATGAGCACGATGCGGATATGCGATGCGCCGCCTCGGCGCCTTCTCCCCGCAGCCTCCAATCGGCAAGAGGGCACGGTGGGCGGTTTCGCATCGATTCTTAGACGAGTGCAAGACGAGTAGGAAAGGAGTGAGGGGCATGAACCTGTCACGCAGGGGCTTCTTCAAAGCCGCCGGTGCTGCGTTCGCCACGTCCATGGCGTTCGAGCTGTCCTCGAAGTCGGAGACGCTCGCCGTAGAGCCGTCCGCCGACTGGAAGCTCGTGAACACCGAGGAGTACACGAACATCTGCTGTTATTGCTCGGGCGGATGCGGCGTGATCTGCTCCACGCGCGACGGCGAGCTCGTGAACATCGAAGGCGACCCCGACCACCCCATCAACGAGGGCGGCCTGTGCCCGAAGGGCGCTACCATGTTTCAGCTGCGCAACGTGGTGGACCCCGAAACGCGCGAAGTCATCAAGAACCCGAAGCGTTCGACGCGCCCGTTGGTGCGCCGTCCCGGCGCAAGCGACTGGGAGGACATCTCCTGGGATGACGCCATCGCCGAGATCGCCCGCAAGGTCAAGGACACGCGCGATGCCTCGTTTATCGAGAAGAACGACAATGGCCTGACGGTGAACTACACCCCGGCCATCGCAAGCCTGGGCGGTTCCCAGGAAAACTCCGAGGAGGAATACCTGATCCTCAAGATGATGCGCTCCCTGGGCATCATCGCCATCGACAATCAGGCTCGTGTTTGACACGGCCCCACTGTTGCCGGTCTGGCAGCTTCATTCGGTCGTGGCTCCATGACGAGCCATTGGTGCGACTTCCAAAACACCGACGTCATCTTGAATTGCGGTTCCAACTCCGTTGAGAACCACCCCGTAAGCGCGCTGTGGCTTGAGAAGGCCCACGAGCAGGGCGCTAAGTGGATCGTCGTCGATCCGCGCTACACCCGTACGGCCGAGCAGGCCGATATCTGGTGCCCCATCCGTTCCGGCACCGATATCGCGTTCTACGGCGGCATGTACAACTACATCATCGAGCACCTCATCGAGCCGAACCTGGCCAAGTACCAGGAAACCGGCGACATGAGCGAGTACAACTTCGAGTACCTGCTCAACTACACCAATGCTTCCTACATCCTTGATCCCGACTATAAGTTCGATCCCGAGACGGGTCTGTTCAGCGGTTGGAACGAGAAGACCAAGACGTACAACGTCCACAGCTGGCATTACGAGACCGAGTCCACCGAGGACTGGGACACCAGCGAGAACGGCGCGTACGCCTGGGTTAACAAGCCCGGCACCCCTGAGTTCACTACGCCGACGCTCACCAATCCCAAGAAGGACATGACGCTGCAAGACCCCATGTGCGTCTACCAGCAGTTCAAGAAGCACTATTCCCGTTACACGCTTGACACCGTTTGCGGTATCTGCGGTATGGACAAGGATGTTCTCGAACTCGTCTACAAAACCTATACCTCTACCGCCAAGCCCGGTAAGGCCGGCACCGTGCTGTACGCGCTCGGCCAGACCCAGCACACCTATGGCGCACAGAACACGCGCGCTATGTCCGTGATGCAGCTGCTGCTTGGCAACATCGGCATTCCCGGCGGCGGTGTGAACGCGCTGCGCGGCGAGCCCAACGTCCAGGGCGCAACGGACATGGGCATGATGGTCAACGAGCATCCTGCTTACCTGAAGTGGGCAAACACCACCGATCGCGCAAGCCTGCGCAAGTGGCTGGAGTCTCAGACCTACTCCGACGGCTATTACACCAACAAGCCGAAGTTCATCGTCTCCTCCCTGAAGGAATGGTTCGGCGAGAACGCAACCGTGGACAACGACTACGGCTATGACTGGTGGCCGAAGGTCCCGTCCGAGACGGGTGCGGTCGACTACACGCATATCTCCACGTTCGAGCTTATGCAGCAGGGCGTCATCAAGGGCTACTTCAACTGGGGTATGAACCCCTGCCATTCGGCCCCGAACGCCGGCAACGTGCGCCGCTCCATGGCAAACCTCGATT
>CALEWN010000074.1 GCA_937925385.1 uncultured Senegalimassilia sp. | reverse complement strand
AGATCAACATCTTCGACGAGACGGCGCATGTTGTGGAAGGCTATGGCCAGTTCACCGGCATGAGCCGCGAGGAGTGCCGCGAGGCCGTGGTGGCGTGGTTTGAGGAGCATGACCTGCTCGATCACGTCGAGGACCATCATCATTCGGTCATGCACTGCTACCGCTGCGACTCCGCGTTGGAGCCGTGGCTTTCCGAGCAGTGGTTCGTTGCCGTCGATAAGCTGAAGGGCCCGGCCACCGAGGCCGTTACCTCCGGCAACATCAAGTTCCACCCCGAGCGTTGGACGCAGTCCTACCTCACCTGGATGGAGAACCTCAAGGATTGGTGCATTTCCCGCCAGCTGTGGTGGGGCCATCGCATTCCCGTGTTCTACTGCGAGGATTGCGGTTGGGAAGATGCGCTCATGGAGGACGTCGACGTTTGCCCGAAATGCGGCGGCCATCACGTGCACCAGGACGAGGATGTCTTGGACACCTGGTTCTCCAGCCAGTTGTGGACGTTCGCCACGCAGGGTTGGCCCGACAACATGGAGCTTCTGAAGGGGCATCATCCCACTGCGGCCCTGTTCACTGCGCGTGACATCATCGCGTTGTGGGTTGCCCGCATGATCATGGCCTCTACGTACTTCCTTGACGAGATCCCGTTCCATGATGTGGTCATTTACGCCACTATCTTGGCTAAGGACGGCACCCGCATGTCCAAATCCAAGGGCAATGGCGTCAACCCCATGGACCTTATCGAGAAGTACGGTGCGGACGCCATGCGCTTCAACCTGCTGACGCTCGTCACCAACAACCAGGACGTCCGCTTCGATGCCAACATCGACAAGAAGACTCGCGAGCTTATCGATAGCCCGCGCACCGAGCAAGCGCGTTCGTTCGTCACGAAGATCTGGAACGCCAGCCGCTTCGTGCTGGGCAACCTTGAGGGCTTCACGCCTGGCAAGCCCGTCGCGCGCACGCAGGCCGATGCATGGATCTTCAGCCGCCTGGCACGCCTTTCGAAGGTGGTCACGGAGGGGATTTCGGCGTACCAGTTCGGCGAGGTTGCGCGTGAGCTGCACAACTTCTTCTGGAACGAGTTCTGCGACTGGTATATCGAGTTCTCCAAGGCCAGCCTGCGCGCTGAAGGCGAGGAGCGTCTGCAGACGCAGCGCAACCTGGTGTTCGTGCTGGACAACGCGCTTCGTCTGCTGCATCCGGCCATGCCGTTCGTGACCGAGGCCATTTGGGAGCACCTGCCCAAGGCGGAAGGCGAGAAGCCCGCGCTGATGGTTGCCGCTTGGCCCGAGCCCGAAACGCTTGCAGCCTGGATCGATCCCGATGCCGAGCGCGCGGTCGGCATGCTGTGCGGCGTCGTGGGCGCCGTGCGCTCCACGCGTGCCCGCTATGGCATCAGCCCCAAGCAGGAGCTTGCCGTCACGGTGAACGCGCAGCTTGAGAACGTCGCCGTGCTCGAGGAGCTTTCCTCCCAGATCGAGGCAATGGCCCGCGTGTCCGAGCTCACGGTTGCCGCGGGGGCTTCCAAGCCCGCTGAAAGCGCTGCCGTGGTGGTGGAAGGCGCCGAGGTGTACAGCGTGCTCACCGGCATGGTCGATTTCGATGCCGAGCGCAGCCGTCTTGCCAAGGAGCAGAAGAAGCTGGCGGGCGATGCCGCTAAGTTCTCCAAGAAGCTGTCCAACCCGGGCTTCTTGGCAAAGGCCGCTCCCGAGATCGTGGAGAAGGACCGCGCCAAGCTCGCCGAGATCGAAGATCAGCTCGTCCGCGTTGAGGCTCAGCTGGCCGAACTTGGATAGTTTGCGAAGGAATTTGCAGCTAGCGGACCAAAAGCTTGCACGATAGGGGCAATGGCGGTATACTGTCCAATCGTGTCTTGTGACAAGTAAAGGTTTTACTGAACATATAAGAAGGAACAGGCAATGGATATCATTCGCGCAATCGAGCAGCAGCAGATCAAGTCCGATCTTCCCGAATTCCACGTTGGCGACAACGTCAAGGTTCACTACCGCATCACCGAGGGTAACCGTGAGCGTATCCAGGTGTTCCAGGGCGACGTAATCCGTCGTCACGGTCATGGCGTTCGCGAGACGTTCACCGTCCGTAAGATCAGCTTCTCCATCGGTGTTGAGCGTACCTTCCCGGTGCATTCCCCGAAGATCGACAAGATTGAGGTCACCCGCAAGGGCGATGTGCGCCGTGCCAAGCTGTACTACCTGCGCAACAAGGTGGGCAAGGCCGCCAAGATCAAGGAGAAGTCCTTCCGCTAAGCCGACATTCGGCATTTGCGACTTCAAGAACCCCTCGTCCGATTGGAGGAGGGGTTCTTTTTGGTTCGAGAATGCGTGTTCTGCCTGAGCATCCATTGGATAGGGCTTTATCGGATCGAACGGGAAAGCTTCGAGGGATTAGGGCTCTACGTGGTTGCTTGACGCTCGCGCTGATTCTGATCGTGCGTTCTCAATTGCGATTTCGATATAGGCCGCTTACGCGCT
>CALEWN010000073.1 GCA_937925385.1 uncultured Senegalimassilia sp. | reverse complement strand
TCGCATGCCACCGACTCGCTGAACCTGAACCCTCTTCCGGGCGCATCACCTGCGCGCCTACCAGCAGCGCACGTTAACGCTTGAGCCAACCAAAACCGCAATCCCAGGAGGTCCCATGATCTACGCCATGAGCGACATACACGGTTGCCTTGCGCCCCTGAACGCAGCGCTCGAAACGGTGGATCTGCGCGATGGCTGCTCCAAGCTCATCCTGCTCGGCGACTATTGCGATCGCGGCTCCGACAGCCTGCAAGTGTTCGAAACGATCATGCGCCTACAGGACGAATACCCCGGGCAGGTGGTGGCGCTGCGCGGAAACCACGAGGAGATGCTCCTTGAATACTGCAACATGGTCGCGGACCCCGATTACGCTCGCGCGTGGATGTTGGCCGACTCAGGGCTCGCAACAACCAAGAGCTTCCTCGGCGCCAAAGCGTTTGCGCAGGTCATCCATATGCTGAAGCTCAGGCGCTTCAAGGACGCGTACCGGTTCTCCGTCGAGCGGATGAAGGCCGATCATGCGGATGTCCTATCGTGGATTCGCAGCCTCCCGTACTATTACGAAACGCCCACCCAGGTGTTCGTGCACGCGGGCATTGATGAAGACGCTGGCGACCTTTGGAGAATAGGAACCCCGCCAGAGTTCTTCACCGCGATGATGCCCGATTACGTGGGCCGGCATTTCGACCTGGACATCATCGCCGGGCATATCACCACGGAAACCATCTCGGGAATACCCGGCTATCGCGGAATCTGGCACGACGGCGCCTCCCACTACTACATCGACGGCAATGTCGTGGAACACGGCCGCGTCCTCGTGTTGCGATACGACGAGGCAACGGGCAAGTACAGCGGCGAAGGGTTGGAGTAACGCAGCTTTTCGTCGCCACCTTCCTGGCTTGCCGCCCTTCGGAAGCAAGATACGCCGGCGGTAGGGCGCGTAGAATCCACCCGAGAATTAAACGGCCGGGAAGGTGATTCTTCCCGGCCGTTTGCGCCATCAGCTATTTTGCCGACCGTTAGTCGTTGATGCCGGCTGCTTCCTCGAGCAGCTTGCTGTCGGTGTAGCTCAGCCAGCCGTCGGGCACGACTGCGTCGGTGTGGCACTGCGTGCAGTAGTTCACGCTGGCGCGGTGCGCCTTGTGGCACGTGGTGCACTTCTGCTCGCCGTGTTGCGGGGTGTGCGGGTTGATTTTGCCCATCCACGCCGTCTTCTTCTCCAGCTCGTCGCGGCCGTAGGGGTGGCAGCTCGAGTTCATGCAGAACTCGTCGGAGTTCTCAAGGCCGCGCGCCTCCACCAGCTGCGTGGCGGTGCGCTCGCCAAGCGGGCTGTCGTAGTTGCCCGACACCCATTCCATGCCTTCGGTCATCTGCTCGTCGAGCTGCGGCACGTGGCAGTCCATGCAGGTCTTGCCAACCTGGTTGTGCACGGCTGCCAGCATGCTGCCGGCGTCCTCCACCTCGTTGCCCCACTTGTCGGTTGCCGGCTCGCCCGGCGTTGCCTCGAACGTGGGCAGGTACGGGTCCATGGGGTCGTGGCAGATGGCGTTGCAGAAACTCGGCTGCTCGTGCCATACCATGAACCCGGCGCCCGCCACCACCAGCACGGCCACGACGCAAACCAGCGTGATGCCTAGGCGCTTGCGCTTGTCGGTGCACTTCGGGGTAGGCTTGGCGCCCGCTTCCTGCGCCTCGACCGTTTTTTCGTCGTTATCGCTCATTGCGTTTCCTCCTTCGTGCGCTGCGCTGCTTTACGCGATGCCCAGCACGTTGCGCACGGCGATACGGCCGAACGCGCAGCATTCGCCCAGATTGCCGCCGCCGTTGTACATGTCGCACCACACGCTGCCGAACTCGCCTGCGCTGTACAGGTTGGGGATGACGTCGCCGTTGAGGTCGATGATCTGCGCATGCTCGTTGCGGCGCGGGCCGCCGTCGGTGTTG
>CALEWN010000072.1 GCA_937925385.1 uncultured Senegalimassilia sp. | reverse complement strand
CGCCTGCAACGGCGTCGAAGACGGCGACGGTGCCGTCGAGGACGCGCAGGCAGCGCTCGACCTCGGCGGTGAAGTCAACGTGGCCCGGGGTGTCGATGATCTGGAAGCGGTACGTCTCGTCGTCCTTCTTCCAGAAGCACGTGGTGGCGGCGGCGGTAATGGTTACGCCGCGCTCCTGCTCCTGAACCATCCAGTCCATGGTAGCGGCGCCGTCGTGCACCTCGCCGATCTTGTGCGTCTTGCCCGTGTAGTACAGGATGCGCTCGGTAGTGGTGGTCTTACCGGCATCGATGTGGGCCATGATGCCGAAGTTACGCGTGAGTTTCAGATCGTTAGCTTTAGCCATGTTAGGTCACGCCCTAGAAGCGGTAGTGCGAGAACGCACGGTTGGACTCGGCCATCTTGTACAGGTCCTCGCGCTTCTTCACGGAGGCGCCGGTGTTCTCGGCGGCGTCCATGATCTCGGCGGCCAGGCGCTGCTTCATCGTGTGCTCCTTGCGCTTACGGGAGAAGTCCACGATCCAGCGGATGGCCAGCGTGGTGGCGCGGCGGGAGTTGACCTCCATGGGCACCTGGTAGGTGGCGCCGCCGACACGCTTCGGCTTGACCTCGAGGGTGGGGCGGACGTTGTCCATGGCCTTCTTGAAGATAGCCAGCGGATCCTCGCCCGTCTTGGCCTGGACCAGCTCGAAAGCACCGTAGACGATGCCCTCGGCGGTGGACTTCTTGCCGTCCAGCAGGATCTTGTTGATCAACTGGGTGACAAGGCGGTTGTTGTAGACGGCGTCCGGCTGAACTTCACGACGGACTGCTGCTGCACGACGCGGCATGTAAAACTCCTTCTGATTCCTGCGCGCTTCGGGGAAGCTTTCTCCTTCCCATTAGGTTGCCGCCTTCCCGACCCTTTCGGGAGAGACGCTTTCATGCAACCCGCGCGGCTTAGCGGTTACTTATTTCGGGCGCTTGGCACCATAGCGGCTGCGAGCCTGCTTGCGGTTGTCCACGGCGGCGCAGTCCAGCGCGGCGCGGATGACCTTGTAGCGCACACCGGGGAGGTCCTTAACACGACCGCCGCGGATGAGCACCATGGAGTGCTCCTGCAGGTTGTGACCGATGCCGGGGATGTAGGCCGTGACCTCCATGCCGTTGACCAGGCGCACACGGCAGACCTTACGCAGTGCCGAGTTCGGCTTCTTGGGGGTGGTGGTGTACACGCGGGTGCACACGCCACGCTTCTGCGGGTTGCCCTTCAGAGCCGGCGTCTTCTTCTTGTCGACCGACTTCTTGCGGCCCTTGCGGACCAGCTGGTTGATGGTAGGCAAAATCTTCTCCTTCTGTATTTGCCTCCGGCGGTGTACGAGACCACCGCCGCATTACTCGTGGGTTTCCAAGTGCGTTCAGCTGATACGCACGCGAAAACCCTGCCCCTTTCGGAGCGCGAGTTGGAACTTTATCACCGGGTATAGGGGCTGTCAAACGCCACGCACCCGGGTGTGTCTATTGCTATTGTACCCTGTTTTGGCTGGTCATGCAACGTTTCTTGACACTCCGATGCACGTTTTGCACACAAATTCGCGAAAAGTTGTTGCAAAAGTTGCGAAACGGTGCGGGGGCTCGTTTTGCACATTCCCGACAGCTCGGCCGAATCCCTTCCCCGCCGCAAAGCTGGGCGTTATACGTAGCCGACGCCCTATATGCGTGCCTCGAGCACCAGCTGCTCGACCAAGCGGGCGCAATCGTTGAGGTTGTCCACGGTGATGTATTCCTCGCACGAATGGTAGTTGGCCATGCCCGTGGCGAGCGTGATCGCCGACACGCCGCGCCCAGCCAGGATATTCGCATCCGCGCCGCCGCCCGATGAAGCAAGGCTGGGGCGAAGCCCGGCTGCCAGGGTCGCGCGCACGGCGCCTTCGACCAGCGGATGATCGGCGGCATAGGAAATGGGCAGATAGTCGGTTCGCCACTCGATGTCCACGCTGCCGCCGGCCTGCGCTGCAGCGGCACGCATGGCCTCGTCCATGGCGGCGCGCTCGGCACGGGCGCGTTCAAGCGAGGTGGAGCGGCATTCGCCCGACAGCCAACAGGTGCCGGGCACCACGTTCGTGGCGCCGTCGCACTCGATGACACCGACGTTGGACGTGGTGTGCGCGGAAATGCGGCCCAGGGGCATATGGCACACCGCCTGAGCTGCCATGGCAAGCGCCGAGACGCCGCGCTCGGGCTCAACGCCGGCATGCGCCGACTTTCCGCGGAAGGTTGCCGTGAACGTGCAGTGGCAGGGCGCCTGGTTGATGATGGTGCCCGGATCGCCGTCGGCGTCGAGCACGTAGCAGGGCGTGCCTTCCTGCAGAAACGATACATCCAGCGCACCGGCCCCCAGCAGGTGCATCTCCTCGCAGGTGGTCAGGATGACGTGCACATCGGGAAGCTCCTCCCCCGCTTCGATGAGGCTGCGCAGCCCCTCGAAAATGGCGGCCACACCTGCCTTGTCGTCGGCCGACAAGATGGTGTCGCCCGCGCTACGGATAACGCCGTCTTCCACCACGGGTTCGATTCCCTTGCATGGACGCACGGTGTCCATATGCCCGCACAACGCCACGGAGCCGCGAACGCTTCCGGCGCGGAAAGCGATGAGGTTGCCCGTGTCAGAACCAGTCTGCTCCGCCGAACCATCGAAACGGACGGCGAACCCCAAGCCCTCCAGCTCGGCCTTGCATCGTTTCGCCATAAGGGCCTCATGGCGCGACGGGCTTTCGATGCGCGCAAGTTCGCAGAACAGATCGAGCAAGCGGTCGGGTTTCACGGGTTCCCCTTTCGATCGGGATGTCGGTTCGCCGGTATACGCGGAAAGCCGCACGCGGGCGGCTTTCCGAAAACGCTCATATATAGATATAGGTCAGCGCCCGCGACAGCGCAAGGAATGCTTGAAACGACCATGCAGACGTGGGCGACGGCAACCGCTAGCGGGCAGCGCGCGCTTGCGCCAA
>CALEWN010000071.1 GCA_937925385.1 uncultured Senegalimassilia sp. | reverse complement strand
CCATCCACGTAGACGAGCATGCCCTCGACCTCGCCGCGAGAACTGCCCATCTCGTAGGCCTTCTCCAGCTTGAACACGTTGCTGACCAGGGCCTTGCCGCCGAAGTATGTCATGCGATGCACGCCGTTTTCCGCCAGAAGGCTGAAATTACCGTCGGCATCCTGGTCGGCCAGCAGCAGCACCGCGCCGCGCTTGCCCTGCAGCACGCTGCCCGCAAGGGCATCGTACGGCGCGATATCCGTGGAAACCGCCGCGTTCTCCCACGTCAGGATTCCTTGACCAACGGCCCATTTTGCCAGTTCAGCCGATGTGTCGTACCCGGTTTCGCCCCAGCAGCGCACCACGTTGGACGCACCGCTCGCACGCACGGTCACCGCCTGCATGAAGCCTTCCGTGTATTCGGAAACCACCACGTTGCCACCGGCGATGACCGCCTGGGAAATGCCGGAGTCAAGCAAGACGGACGCCGTCTTGTCGGGCAGGTCGCCCGCGTCGTCGACCAGGAACACCGGGGCCTTGAGCTTGAAGGCCACGGGGCTTGCCGACAGGGCGTCGGCGAAGCGGCCGGCGATGCCCGAGCCGCTGGCCACCACGGCCGTAGCGCCCCACAACCCGCGCGCGGCGCCGTAGGAGTAGACGGCCAGCTGGGTGTCGAACTGGTCCTCGCCCCAGAGGCGCTCGGCCGAGCCGAGGTCGGAAAGCTGCTCGTACACGCCCGTGCCCACCACTGCCTTGCCGCCCACCACGACCACGCGGGTCACGCCCAGGCGCGACAGCGCGTCGGCGGTGGCATCGGGCAGCGAGTCGCGGCCCGTCAGCAGGATCGGGCAGTCCAGCGCGCCGGCCAGGCCCGTGGCCGACAGGGCGTCGACGTAGCTCTCGCCGCTTGCCACCACGGCCGTCGAGCAGCCGCTCGGATAGGCCGCCAACGCCTCGGCGGCGGCGGTGTCGTACTGCGTCTCTCCGGCAAGCGTCTTGACCGCCTTGTCGGAAACGCTGCGCGCGGAAAGCACACTGGTCTCCGACGATAAACCCGGGTCAGATTTGATGGTTCCATCGGCAATAGCGGCAGTGATTTCCTCATCGCTCGCCGATATCATTTGATCTTCTTCAACGGCGAAGCCTACGCTCGGCAACGCAAGCAAAGCCACACCGGCTAGCGCAACGGCAAACACCGCGCGAAGCACCGGTCGATTCCATGCAACCACAACGATCTCCTTAGCAGATAAACTGTTCAGCATTGCGAACAATTATCGCACGGTCGAACGTTTTGCGCAGCGAACACAATCACTTCCCCGCGAACGCCTTTGGATTGCACACAAGCGGAAGCGCAATGCCCAGGCGAGATCCTCGTGAAATACCGCCGGGACAATCTTGAATAAGCTATCATATGGCTGCTCTGCACAACACAGAAGGAGCCCCATGGACGAATCGCTCGTTTCCATAATCGTACCCATTTACAACGCAGGCCCCTACCTTGAGCAATGCCTAGACAGCATCGTCGGGCAAACACACAAGGACCTGGAAATCATCCTGCTCAACGACGGCAGCACCGACGATTCCCTGACCACCATCCGCCGCTACGCCGAAAACGACGGGCGCATCAAGATGATCGACAAGCAGAACCAGGGCTACGGTGCCACCTGCAATCGCGGCTTGGCAGAAGCCACCGGCACGTGGATCTCCATCGTGGAGCCTGATGACTGGATTGAACCGGGCATGTACGCCGATATGCTCGCCTTCGCTGCAAAGTTCGCCGACGAGGGCACGCCGCTCGACATCGTCAAAACGCCCTACTGGCGCATCTGGATGCCGGACACCAAACAGCAGCGCAAGCTCAACTGCAGCTACAAGGACCGCATCCATCCGCCCAAGCAGCCGTTCGCCATCGCTGATGCGGCGCATCTGCTGTGCCACCATCCGTCCATCTGGTCGGCTATCTACCGCAAGTCGTTCCTGGACGAACACAACATCCGCTTCAAGGAAATCCCCGGTGCCGGCTGGGCGGACAACCCCTTCTTGGTGGAAACGCTGTGCCAAACCGACCGCATCGGATACTTCGATACCGCGTACTATTGCTACCGCGAAGAGACGCCCGAAAAGTCAAAGAACTTCGCGCACAGCAACACGCTGCTGCCGCTTGAGCGCTGGAACGATATGATGGATGTGCTCGAGCGCCTCGACATCACCGACGAGCGCATCCTGCGCGCACACAACAGCCGCGGCTTCACCTACCTGTCGGGCATCATCGAGGAAGTTGACCTCACGCACGACGATGTGCGCGAAACGGCCAAGCACATGTTCGAGCGTATGGATGCTGACCTGGTGTTTTCCGACAATGAAGTGTCACCCGGCATGAAGCGCCTGTACGCCGGCCTGCGCGGCATCCCCTGTCCGAAGATCAACCCCCTGCCGCACATGAAGGGACTTGTGGGCCAGGGCGTGTACAACCTGAAGAACACCGGCGTGGTGAACACGTTATTTGCAACCAAGAATTATCTGGTAAAACGCGCACGACGCGAAGGCAGATAACCCGCAAGCGCGCATGCGAGCGGGAACTCGCATGCGCGCTCAGGGTTTTTCGCTTGCATAACAGAGCGCAATTGAAAAGGGAGCGGTGCTGCATAGGAAAGCTGCAGCACAGGGAAAAGGGAGAGAAATGGTTGCAAAAGCCCCACGCCATTATTGGATGGATTTACTGAATGTCATTGCGTGCTTTGCCGTTGTCATGCTGCATTGCACCACCACGGTTTTCGCGAACTCTGGTGATACGGAATGGCATCTTGACGTGCTGTTCCAAAGCATCTGCATTTTCGCAGTACCCGTGTTTTTCATGATCAGCGGCGCCAATTTACTGGGATACCGCGAAAAGTATGACACGAAGACGTTTTTCGTAAAACGTTTCCGCAAGGTCGTGTTCACCCTTGTTGTTGCCAGCATCATCGTATACGTGTGCCAGCCGCTCTTGGCGTTCATTATCGCCGGCACACCTCTAGACATCTCCATCGGCGGCTTCGTAAAGGGCTTCCTACATAACCAGATTTGCGACATCTATTGGTTCTTTTACGCCATCATCATCCTCTACGCAGTGACGCCCGTGTTTTCACTGGTTGCGCAAAACAAGCAGGTGCTCGGATACGCCATCTGCTTGTGCATCGCCACCACTATGGTGTTTCCGCTGCTTGAGCGTTTTTCGCCCGATGGGGGGTTTCTCAGCCTGTTCGTGGTGCCCTATCTGAGCAGCTGGCTGACATATTTCTTGCTGGGGTACTATCTCGTGCATTATTGCGATAAGAAGCCTGCAGCATGGAAATCCGCGCTGGTAGCCGTGGTTTGCGTGGCAATCATGGCGGTGATGACCGTCAAAACGAACGCGCCTCATACGCTGGCAGCTGGGTCGTTTGCCCCCTACGATA
Source organism: uncultured Senegalimassilia sp. (assembly GCA_937925385.1). Taxonomy (GTDB): domain Bacteria; phylum Actinomycetota; class Coriobacteriia; order Coriobacteriales; family Eggerthellaceae; genus Senegalimassilia. The sequence goes on along the minus strand of CALEWN010000071.1, from coordinate 4,705 downwards.
ACTTCTACGCGAGCGCGACCGGCCTGTTTGCGCTCGTATACGCCGTGGCGCTGTTTTTCCTGTTCGGTCACTTCAACGATGCCATCGGATCGGCCAAGGCGTACCCGTTCATCAACAAGATGTCAGGGCTGAGCCTTGGCGTTTACGCCATGCATATGATGGTTATCCATACGCTCGACCTGGTGGTTCCGCACTCAATCGTATGGAACATCGGGCTTCGCCCGTTCGTAGTATTCGCCTTGGCGCTAGCCCTGTCTTTCATCGGCAAGCAATTCATGGCCTTCACAAGAAAGCTGCGTGCGAAGTAGTAGGACATCTACCAGTGCAATCACAAAGGCTCGTCCACAAGCATGTTGGACGAGCCTTTTTCATAGGCGGATACAGCTATCAGAAAAGATGCACCTTAAGAGCCAAGCACATCGGCAACATCTGCTGCTGTGCAGTAAGGCATTACGTACGTTCCACCGACAAGGTACGCCCGCTGCACTTGCTCCCCGTACGAGCGAAGGAATGCCCTTGTGCCCTGGGAATCCCATGCTCTAACCGTAACGCTCCGATACCAATCAAGGTCGCGGTTTCCGTTGACGAGCAAAACCACACCGCCGTTGATGCCCGCAAGCGCCGAGCCGGACAGCGCGTCAAGACCCTTCGGGCTAGGAGCGCCGCATGCCAGCACAACCATGTCAGCCGTCAAATACCCATGCGATACCATCCATGTGGCAATCTGGTTCGACGTGTCGTATCCATCATAGCCATACAGCCTCTGCACGCAACCCGATCCGAACACGCCCTCCACCGTCTGCGTCGGCACAGCGCCAGGGCCACCAGGAACGAAAATCGTGCCAGACAGCTGCTTGATGCGCTCCACAGATTCCCAAGGCAGTTCCCTGCCCTCGGACTCTCCCTGCTCAAGGAAAATTGGAACGCCGTAACGGTATGCAAAGCTGCTGATAGACAGCGCATCCTGGAAGTTCGTTGACATGGCTACGATAGCGTCACCGTTTTCATTGCCGCCGTGTTTCTTGATAAGGTCGGCGCACGCGACAGAGGTATCCGGTGCCTCGTTGCCATACACGCGCTGATCGACGGTCACGCCAATGTTGGCAAGCTGCGACTCCAAGTCGCCCGGGATAGCACCTCGGCCGCCGATGATGAGCGCACGGCTCGCGCCAACAGCTTGGATGGCTTCCACGGCTGACGACGACAAGCTATTCCGATCGGTAAGCACGATAGGCGCCTTGAGCGTTCCTGCCAGACCGGTCGCGCTCATCGCATCGGCGAAGTCATCATCACGAGCAAGAACAACCCATTCGCTCTTACCGCCGTTAAACGCCTCCTGAGAAACATCGGATGAGGTTTCAGCTGCTTCATCTCCCGCAAGACGGGTAAAGGCCTTCCCCTCAACATAAGGGCAATACGACGGCTGATAATAGTTCGGAATAGTTACCGCCAAGACATAGATATCGCCCCATGAGCCTGAATCTATCCCCATAACGGCAATTCTGTATGTTCCCGCAGGCAATGTTCCGCAATCAAGAACAAGCTGGCCGTTGTACTGAGTTGAGCCGATAATCCCGCTACCGCTGCCGTTATAGCCAACCAGATTGTCGTTCTCATCGTAAAGGGCTGCCACCGTATTGTTGTTGCTATAGAGAGCAAGCACGGCCTTCTGGGAGCGGTACAGCGTGAACTCCCAATAGTCCGGATCGACCCTGTCGTTCATGTGATTTCGATCATCGACAACGGCGCGGTAGGAGCTTCCGATGTGCAGGAAGTTCGGCTCGATCCGAGAGGCCTCGGTGGTATCATCGTCTCGCTCTTGTTCGATCCCCTGTTTTTGATCAACAGCGGTCGCGGCGTACCCAAGAGAGAAAATCCCCATATCCTTAAACGCCCGTGCTTCGATGGTGTAAGACCCGGCGAGCAAGCAGAACGTGCCGTAATTGTGTCTCGTGTCATACATGAGGGTTGGAAAAACGTCGATCCGCTCACCGGTATCATCGTTGGTCAGAGACGTTATGGTGCCAATGTCGCTAAAACCGTTTGTTGACGTGTGCTCAATGACGATATACACCATCGAATCAGCCGTAATGGTGAAGTGCCCTGTCATCCCGTGTCCTTTTTCCAGGAATGTAGAGGATGAATACCCGTTCGTCAGATTAACCTCGGCATCGGCGCCATTCGACTGCGCAGCGATGCTTTCGTCATCGGCGGTGCCCATGGCCCCAAGCTGCGCGTCATTGCTCGCTGCTGCCGAATTCAGCAAGTCGTAAAGCTGCGCTTCGTCATCCCCCGTCGGCTGGCTTCCCTCAAGCGAAGTTACATCGATGGACTGCAGCTTGCTAAGGAAGTCCATGCTAGCCTGCGCATCCTGGCCCAGCTCAATCGGCTGCAGATCATGACCGTCTGCGCCTACCGTATCCTGCGCGATAGCGGGAGCAGGGGCAAGCCCCACCGCAAGCACAACCGCAAGCGCAGTTCTTGCCGTACGTGACCCATGTTCTCGCATCATATTCCAACTCCTTCCTTTGTGGGCCTATGCGAAACATGGTAAAGACAGAGCCGCCCGATTTGTTGCACAACAAATCGGGCGGCGTGCAGGATTCCAGATGAATAAGCTGGGAATCGCCAATCAATAAGTTGTCAGCCACAACCAAGCAACCAAAGAGCTAACCTTGTCGTAGAATGAATTCGGCATCATGTGTGTGCCGCCAAGTACGTACGCCTTTCGCACGAAAACGCTATCCGCCGCCCACCTTCTGAGAGTGCAGCACGGCACGTTGAGCTGATCGGATAGCCCAGCGCTGCATACATCCTCTTCAGCACTCTTCATGCAGGTCAGACACCGCCGCACGTCAGTAAACGCCTAATTTGCCCTATACTCAGGTTATGCTGTCCGGAACCCATCTCACAGAAAGGATACGACATGAGCTTAGCAAGACTGAAAGCCGGCAAAGCGTTGCTGGCCTGCGCGTTAGCCATCGGCCTAATGCCGACAACGGCACTCGCCGGTGAGCCCGACGACAGCATCAGCGCCCAAGCACGAACCGATCTGCCAAACAACTCGCCCGCTGCTGAGTCGCAAACAGACACAGAAGGAATATCCCCAACCCCGAAGGCATGGTGGGGAGACGAACATCAAATCGACCTAGTGAATGGCGAATCGCAAACATATCGATTGCCTACCAACGATATCCTAGCGGGCCACTTTACCCTTTCTGAACCCTCAATCGTCTTCTTCACCACCGCTTATGACGGCACAGCATCGACGGTGTCGATTAACGGGCGTTCTCCAGATGATTCGACTACTTTCTTGCTCGACAAGATTACTCAACCCAATACGACAAGATCAATAGGGCCCATTGTGCTACCTGCAGGGTCCTACAAACTCACGGCATTCGCAGCATACTCCAATGCGGGAAACGTCACGATGGCGTACTCTGCCACACCCGCTGGTTGCGATAACGTTGAAATCGAATACAACAATCAATCTCAATGCGCCACATCGATAAAGCTAGATACCGATTATCGCGCATCAACATATGACGAGCACGACGGCATTGAAGGCACCGAATTCCGCGACTTGGACTATTACGCTTTCTCTCTTGATGGAGAAACCCCTATAACAATTGATGTTTCAGGCGCCGCCGCTATAGGCGTCAGCGTCCAAGACGCAAACGGTAACGTTTATCGACGCAATGCCGGTACTTCTGGCTCTGAACTCTCATTCGCAACGCAACAAAATGGATCCTCTTTCACTGGAGAATTCGATTGCGGCACTCTTCCCGCCGGCACATACTACATCCGAACCTCGCCAACCTCGCTCGAAGGGCGTGCAAAGCTCTACGACATAATGGTCTCCACAAAAGCCCAGAGCACGCCGGATCGCGTTATCACGCAAGACACCATCAACAAAGCCAACCAAGATCTAACGGAAGCTCAAAACGATCTCGCATCTGCAGTTACGATCCAAAAGCAGGCACAACAGGCCTATAACGAGGCAAAAAGCCAGTTGGACCAAATCAGTGCAAATGTGCGATACGACAGCAACGCCATCGCACGCGGCTCGCTTGGTTTTTTTGAATGGGCGGGATCTTCCAACGCCGCCAACATCATCGCCAATCCCGAAGCCACAAGTAATTTGCCCGATACCAATACCCACTTAGGCGCTCGGTACGATGCCACAAGTCTCGATAATATGCAGCTTGCCATCAACCGCATGTCCTATGTGAACTATTACCGCATGCAAGAAAGCCTCCCCGCTCTGTATCTCTACGATACGCTCGTTGCGCAGGGCCAGATTCAATGTAATTTTGCCGCACAATCCATCTGGTGGTCAGGCAACCCCCACGCAGGCAACAATGGCTGCGTTTTCCCGATTGGCGAGAATCTATCCTGGGGCAATCAAAACCCGTTTGATGGATGGTATACAGAAGAGAAACAAGAATACGACAGCGCAATTGCCGCAGGGAAAACGCCCGATCCAAACTCTACAGGCCACTATCAAAACATCGTGAACAAGGGCTATAAGTACTTTGGCTGCGGCGTAAACTCCAACGTCAGAACATATGGTTGGTGCGATGAGCAGTGCTTCGATTCAGGAGGACAGTTCAATAGCCTTAACCCGAAAGAGGATTGCTACAGCTATGGAGCCTACTACAGCCGCTTTATGCTGTACTACAATACCGTACACGGCATCGTAGAC
>CALEWN010000070.1 GCA_937925385.1 uncultured Senegalimassilia sp. | reverse complement strand
CATATATGGGTCGCGGGCGGCCACCATAGCCTCGATCAGGCAGGTCGCGCCCGCCGATGCGCCGTATGGCCTTTACGCCATGGACGTGTCGTATCGTTACGATCTCGATCGCATCATCGAGCGCGGGCTGGGAAGCGACCAAGGCAATATGGACGCCATCCTTGCCGAGGCATTCCCGCTCGTTCCCGTTCATATGCAGGCGCCGCAGTTCGGATGCAGCGCTTTCACGCTTGCAGGTAGCGAAGGCGTGCTCATGGGCCGCAACTACGACTTCAAGTTCGATACCTCCGCCATGCTCGTGCACGCAGCCCCCGCCGATGGTTACGAATCGATCGGTTTTTGCGCCCTCGACAACCTCGGCGTGGTCGATGCGCTGCAGGCGAAATCGCGCTTCGCGTGTCTGGCGGCGCCGTTCGCCTGCTTAGACGGCGTGAACGAGAAAGGCGTTTCCTGCGCGGTCCTCACGCTTGACAGCAAGCCCACCTCCCGCATCACCGGCAAGCCCGTCATTTCCACGCCGATGGCCATACGTTTGGTGCTCGATCGGGCCGCCACCACGCAGGAAGCCGTCGATCTGCTGCTTTCCTACGACATGTTCGCCACGAGCGGGCGTGATTACCATTTCTATATCACCGATGCGCAAGGCGATGGCCGCGTCGTCGAGTTCGATTGCGACAACCCCGAGCGCTTGCCTGTCGTCACGCCGACGCGCCAGGTCACGAACTTCTTCATCATGCACCAAGCTAAGGTAGCGCCTTTTCAGGGGAACGGGGCGTATGGGCATGGCCGAGAGCGCTACGACGCCATATCCGCGGTGCTCGATGGGGCGTCGGCGGGCGAAGATGCCCAGGTCACAGCATGGAAGGCGCTCAGGACGGCTGCGCAGGCGCCGAACCCTGAGGATGTCACCAGCAATACGCAGTGGTCCATCGTGTTCGACAACCAAAACCTTACGGCGGATGTGGCATTGCGTCGTCGTTGGGACGATGTCCACCATGCCGATATCCACGGCAATATGGTGTAGCGGACGTTAGCCTGTTTGAACAGGCGTGCCGTAGCTTGCGCGGATGCTGCCGGTTTATCGTGTCGCGAAGCGCGGCGCCAGCTGGCGCGTCTTCTTGATGAGCTTGCGATAGATGCGCTCGCGTATCCACGGTTCGCTTGATAGGGTCACGGCTTCATCGAGCTCCACCCACTTTACGCCGCTGTTCTCGTCGGCCTTGATGCGTACATGCTCGGCAGGGTCGGCAACCGCCAGGTACGTTACGTTCAGGTGCAGGTGCGAGCTGACGTATGCCCCGCGTTTGATGTGGCCGTCCACGGTCAGCACCTCGCATGACAGTACGTCGCCCGGCCCGTAAGGCACCAGGTGCGCGCCGTGAACACCCGTTTCCTCTTTCAATTCGCGCAGGGCAACCGCCGCAAGGTCGGTCTGACCATCAGCGTGCCCGCCGATCCAGCTCCACGAATCATATATGTTGTGATACACCAGCAAGGTCTTCGTGAACGTGGGGTCTACGGTCCAAATGGAGCATGCCATGTGGGCCACGGACGATCGGTCGAACACTGCGGGGTCCGTTTCCAGGCGCGACAGGATAAGGCCGCGGTCGGCGGCTTCCTGCTCATTGGCAGGTTGGAACGCTTGCAGGTCTTCGAATATGCCCACGGCTGCTCCTTGCGATTGAAAAAGGCCCGGGCGTGCGGCCCGGGCCTGAAACGTCTTATTCAGTATAGCAAGCTGCGCGGGCCCGGTTCGCGCAGCAAGGCAGCTGCGACCGGCGCGCTTGCATCCTAGTGATGATGGCTGCAGGCGTTTTCCAGCACCATGCGCGCGCAATCGCCGGCGATGAACTTGTTCACCACATCGCCGACCATGGGGGTTTGCTGCTCAAGGTAGATGTCCACGCCGTATTGCGTGAAGCGCATGAACGGCGGCTGGCCCATGCCTGCGCAGATCATCGCGTCGATGCCCAGGTTGTGGGCGAACTCGATGACGCCGCCGCA
>CALEWN010000069.1 GCA_937925385.1 uncultured Senegalimassilia sp. | reverse complement strand
TGCCGCCCGGTTTATAAAAACCCGATGTAATGAGGTATGCCATTCGGTTTCGTAACTGAACCCACAGCGGTAAGTCACTGCTTTCGTCGAATTCAAACGAAGGCGTTTCCTTTGTCGCTTTCACGCGTAGTCTTTCCACCTCACACCAAGGGCTGCACACCTGCAGCCACCATTACCAATCGTAAGCATAGCCCTCCGACAAGCACGAGCACCGACGCGAACGCCGTTGTCGGAGCACTCAAATGTCGCCTGCTCATCAGGGAAAACATTTCAATCACTATCGGTAATAGTAGCGCACATAAAACAAAGCCACCCCAAAATAGCTGCGAATGTCTACCTGTCAACACATCGCACAGCACATCGGCGCTCGCTACCGGGGCAAGGCTTGCAAACAGCAGTATCGTCACGAGAAGCTCGAGCACCACGAACACGAAATCAAAGCGCAGCAATTTGACACCCCATTGCCGTACGGCCCACCGATCCTCACATGAGCATATAGCAAGCATTATCACTGCACAGCCGCACGAAAGCGCAGACAGAACGAACAGCACCGGTAGCCACATCGTCTGCCAGAATTTCACAGCGACAACGCTTTTCAGCAGCATTCCCGTGTATGCCATAACCACGAACGCGACGGGGATGCCCACGGCTTTTAGGGCCCACAGCACACGCCGCACGTGCGCTCCCAGCGAAAACGCTGCGTCGCAGAAAGCCGCCAACGAACTCCCCATCAACAGCGACAGCGCGAGCGCGCCAATCGAAATCAAGCTGCTTGTTGGATATAGCAACAAATAATAAAACGCATCCGGTCGACCTAAATCAGCGATTAGACACAACACTCCCAGTATCAAAATGCAGAGTGTCGCGCCATACACGATTCTCCTTATGCGTTGATATGTTGATTCACACAACCTTTTCGACGCATGAGAAGCCCTATTACGCTCACCATGCCTATTCCATGTCGACATATTGCACGCAACATCCAGCACAGCCAACACGGCATATGCGCCCGCTGCTGTTCCGCCCAGGAATAGGTATACCGCTATCAGCCCGCTAAATGTCATGCGCCCGCCTTTCTTGAACACGGCAAGAATATCACTGTCGCACGACAATTCACAACCATATGAGCCATTGTCTCCGCAGCGTTCCGGCTCGCCGTCTCTTAAAAGATGACGAGCCGGAACGCTACGAAGGCAGATTCATTCACGCAATTCGAAAGGAACCCAGGCTGTGCCGTAACTTGTCTGCACGTGCTCCAAGCGCACGCCGAAGGACTGCTCGATAGCACCACGAACGCAGCCATCCGTCGGCTCGCCCTGCGCAGCCAAGCGCCCTCGCTCCATCACAAAGACCTGGTCGGCAACCGAAAGCGCTAGGTTCAAATCGTGAATCACCGCGACAACCGTCTTGCCACGCTGCCGAACCTGGCGAATCAGCCGCACCATATCGAAACACGCCGCCACGTCCATGAACGACGTTGGTTCGTCAAGCAGCACGATCGGCGTATCTTGCGCTATCACCATGGCCATGCGCACGCGCTGCCGCTGCCCGCCCGACAAGCTTTGCAGCGAACGATCACGTAACTTGGACACGCCGGCGAGCAAAAGCGCCTCGTCGATGCGTTCCTCATCGTCCCTGCTCAAGCGCGAAAACGACCCGCAGCATGGAAACCTTCCGCACGCCACTAGCTCGCGCGCCGTCATCATGGGCGCCTCTTGCTGCTGCACCAACACGCCCAAAAGACGCGCTCGATCGCGAGCAGCCAGCGATGACACGTCACGACCGGCAACGCGCACACACCCCGACGTCGGCTTCACCAGCCCCATGGCAAGTTTCGCAAGCGTTGATTTCCCACAGCCGTTCGGCCCGACGATGCAGCTGATACCCCCTTTCGGAAACGACGCGGAAAAGCCGTCGAACAAAAGGCCGCCGCCGTACCCGAATACGACGTCATCAAACTCAAGATCGCCCATCGACCTCCCCTTTCCGCGAACGAAGAATCAGATAAATGAAGAACGGGCCGCCTATCAACGCCATGCAGATTCCCACAGGGATCTCGAACGGCGCGAACAGCGTGCGCGCAACGGTGTCGCACGCGCACACCACGATGGCCCCGGTAATAGGCGAAAGCAGCAATACGCGACGGTTGTCGTGGCCGACGAAGAAGCGAACGATATGGGGGACAACTAGCCCGACGAATCCGATAAGGCCGGCAAAGCAAACCGCGGCACCCGCCAGCAAAGCTGCAAGCAAAAGCAACGTCAGCCGGGTTCGCCGCACATTCAGCCCCAGCGCGTGCGCGCCCTCATCCCCCAACGACAAGATGTTAAGACGCGTTCCCTGGCCTGCGGCCACAAGCAGCCCGACGCAGATCGCACACCCAGGAATCACCAGCTCAGACGCCATCACGCCCGAAAGACTTCCAACCAAAAACCCGGATGAGTTCACGTAGGCATCCGGGTTGAAAATGAGGATCGCGTTCATTCCCGCCGTGAATATGGACGTGAGCGCCATGCCGGCAAGCACGATGGTCAGGCGCGAGGCCCCCGCGTACAACGACACGAGAAACACCAGCAACGCCGAAGCGAGTGCACCCACAAACGCACCAGCTGCCGACACGCCCAGCGCATGCGGAGCCACGCATGCGAACAGCAAAACGAACAGGCCGGATCCAGCGTTGACGCCGATGATGTTTGAGCTGGCCAGCGGATTATTCAGCGTTGCCTGGATAAGCGCACCCGCCTCGGCAAGCGCCGCACCGGCAAGCGCCCCGCCAAGGACACGCGGCACGCGCACGTTCGCCAGCACGTTCACTGCCATGTCGGACGCGTTGCCCGTAGCGTACGCCACCACGTCGTTCGCGCCAATAGACGACGATCCCAGCGCCAGACCAGCGAACACCACGCCGGCAAGAGCCAGAAGCAAGACAAGCAGCATCATGCGAAAGCGGCGCCGCGCGCAATCCGTCACCCCGACCGCTTTGAGTCGATCCCTACGCACGAATCAACCTATTCGCCGTACAGCGCGTCGAACAGGACTTGATACGCTTGACCCCACTCAGCATTTGGCTTGTACTGGAACAACTTCGGATCAAGCGTCACCACACGATCGTTCTTCACCGCATCAAGCTGCGCCCATGCCGGATTCGACGTCGTCTGCTCGGCAAGCGCCTGCTGCGCCGCCTCGTCCGAATTCCCCATAGGCAAAAGGAAGATGGTTTGCGGGTTATCCTGAATCAGGGCCTCCAAGCTGTAATCGGACAACAGGCCCTTATCGGAATCGGCGATGTTCTGAGCGCCCAAATCGGCAAGCATGATACCGGTCTGCGTCGAGGACGACTGCACGCGCGTGCCACCCGAATACGTGGTCAGCACCACGGCACTGCCAGCTTGCTTTCCTTCTGCCTTGGCGCAAATCTCGGCAATCCTATCTGCCGGACCCTGACCGTTTTCCGCATACGCCTGCTCATCGCCCGTGATATTGCAGCACGTGCGCAGCATGCGCAGGTAGTCATCGAACGTGGTTACCTTGAAATACGCCACGGGGATGTTCGCCGCCGTAAGCGTATCGGCCAACTCGGTTTGCGCAACGCCGCCACCGCGGCCGCTGCCCGATCCCGTCAAAATCACGAAATCGGGGTTGAGCGCGATGATCGATTCAGCGTCGAGCGAAGAAAAATCGCCGATTTTCTGCGCATCCGACGTTATGTGGTAATCGGAGAAAGCGTCGTCGGACGCCCCAACCAGCGTACCGCCCGCCAGCTCCCACACGTTTGCGAAGCTGCCCATGCCGGCAACCACGCGATTATGCGACGCGACCGTCACTTCGCGGCCCAGATCATCGGTAAAGGTATACGCGCCCTGCGTTGCCGACGTCTCCGTTTCGCCCGTATTGGATGCAGCGAGGTTTCCTTGCGACGAGCACCCCGCTAAAGAGAACGATCCTGCGCCCATAGCGAACACGCACGAAAGCGCAACGGCGCCTTTTGCAACTTTGTTCATTGCTTGCTCCTTTTGGATTGATACGTGCCGCTAAGCAACCGATACGCCGGACGCATCCCGTGCTGCGCTCTTCATGCCCCATGCACAATAATCGTCCTGCCCCAAAATGTCCCCATCATGGTAATACGCAGCGCGAGCGCGACATCCGCCGCAAACGCCCTTGTAATCGCACGCCCCACACGCGCCCTTATACGCCTGCGTGCGCAGCTCTTGAAACACCGGGCTGGTACGCCAAATCTCGTCAAACGGCTGTTTGCGCACGTCACCTGCATCTTCGGTCATATATGCGCACGCGCGCACAATGCCTTCGCTTCCGACTACGCAGTACGTCAGCCCCGCCAAGCAACCTCGCGTATAGCGCGTTTGAACACCGATCTGCTCGGCAATACGCATAAACTGCGGCGCGCACGTAGGCTTAACTTCGATGCCGGCATCACAACCGGCACGCAAAACATCGGCAAGCAGCTGCTCGTTTTGCTCAACATCGATGCTTTCGTCTGAAATGTCCTTACCACGCCCGACCGGCACCAAGAAGAACACCGAATGGTTCATCGCGCCCAATTCTTTGGCAAACCGAGTGATGTTGCACACCTCGTCACGGTTCCAATCAACCACAGTGGTGTGAATCTGAAATGGCAGGCCGACGCTTTTGCAGGTTTCGATTCCTGCCAGCGTTGCCGCATGCGCGCCGTTGATCCCGCGAAACTTGTCATGCTTTTCCGCGTCAAGGCTGTCAATGCTGATGCCCATAGCGCACGCACCCGCCGCTTTCAGCTTTCGCGCAACGTCTTGCGTGATCAAGGTTCCATTGCTGCCGAATACCGGGCGGAGTCCGCATGATGCCGCATGAGCCACTAACTCGAAAATGTCATCACGCATAAGCGGCTCACCGCCACTGAAAATCATGATTTTAAAACCCGCACGTGCAATGTCGGAAATCATCGCGCGCGCTTCTTCGGTCGACAGCTCTCGGTTATCGCACTCGTCTGCGTCTTGATAACAATGAGCACACTTCAAGTTGCATCGATTCGTGGTCATCCACGATACGACCATCGTTTCCCCCTCTGATTGAGTTATCACTGCAGGGGAAAACGGTATCGAACGACGCTACGTCGCCGTCAATACAACGATAAGCGTACCTGTGCAGCTATTCCCGCGTATCGGAGCGAGAACAATCAAGCGCATCTTGCAAAAAACTCAGGGTGCGCCGTTGAATGCCGGCATAAAAGTCACGACCATACTGCTTCGGCCCCGAGCTGCGTTGGTTTGCCAAGCGCTTCAATCCGGCAAGGGCATGGGACATGCCCCCCAAGCTCGAAAAACGAATTGCGAGAGCCCGCGCGCGCTCATCGGTTGCCAAAACACCGTCATGCATTGCCTCGATCGTGTCGCCCATCAGCTGATGCCAGCAAATTACCTCTTCACGAGATAACTCGGGAATCGGGCAACCCTCAAGCGATTCGCCGGTGATGGCAGACCACAGCATGTCCTCACGATCCCGCACGCTACCAACGGCGGATGCAGATTCGCTCCAATCCACATGATCGGTCACAGCAAGATGCGCGCGCAAACTCTGCAACGCATTCATATCCCGAAGAATCCTCGCGCTTTCACGCTCGAGCTCCGCTTCACGTTCCGCCAAAGCGGCGGTCAGCTCACCGTCGGGGTCGCTCCCCTCACCCTCCTGAATCTGGGAAAGTGAGAGCCCCAGGTATTTCAACGTGATTATGCGATTGAGACGGTCGACGTCAGAAGAGGAATACAAGCGAAGATTTTGCTCTCCTTTGCATGTGGGATGCAGCAGCCCGCGTTGATCGTAGTACTGGATGGTTCGAACCGTCACGCCGACGCGCGAAGCCAATTCTCCAACCGTCATCAAGTCTTGGCTACTTTGTTCTCCCATGTCCTGCTTCACCCCACGAACCGACAACTACTCTGCCGAAAAATAATCACTGTAGCGGATGACGCTACGTCATCGTCAAGCATTACCTCGCAGATGAATCAAACACGCAAGGGTTCAAGCAATCAACCGGAA
>CALEWN010000068.1 GCA_937925385.1 uncultured Senegalimassilia sp. | reverse complement strand
GGGCCGCCTGGGAGGCCGAAAGGCTGCCCACACCCTTCGCGTACATGGCAGCGGCATCTGCGACCGTGACATCGGAGGGGAGCTTGACCAGGTCAAGGCCGGCGGTGCCTTCCGCGGTTTGGTTGTACACGGTGTAACCGGCGGCGGTGAGCGAATCTAGAATGGCCTGATCGTCCATATCCGCCATCTGCGTGAGCACGGGAAGATTGTAGCTGACCGGTCGTGCGAGGTTCTCCTCGACGCTTGTCTTGCTTTGGGTGTTCGAATCGCTCACCGCGGTGATGGCGCCGGCGGCTAAGCGAAAGCCGATGATGACGGCGATGACGACGAACACCGCCATGATGATCTTCTGGCTGCGCGGCATGTCGACGGGGCGCAGCAGGCTTGAGCCGTCCATATAGCGTACGTTGCCCTGCTCGATGGAATAATCGGTATGGCGATGGAATAACGACATGGGTACCTGCCTGTCGGTTTTTAGTCGGTTTGTGTGCGTGGGTAAGTATAGCATTGCCCTGAGGCGGCGCTCATGGTAGCCTACGGAATGCCCATGGGGGAGTAGCTGGCAGGACATACCTGCGGTGCGTTCAACATCGTGGCCGGCAACGGTCTGGCGTACCTGAAATTGCAAGACTCATGGCGCAACGTTCTAACACGTTGCGCCATGAGTCTTTTTTGTTGCGCTACTCATCCGAGGAGACGGGGTAAACCGCGCACCGTGCACCACGGTGCGCTTCTGATCGGACGAAACGACGTAAAGGAGCAATGCAAATGGATCTTTCCATCTTCGCCACGCCCGAAGCTTGGATCAGCTTGTTGACGCTGATGTTTCTGGAGGTGGTCCTGGGTGTGGACAACATCGTGTTCATCTCCATCACCACCAACCGATTGGCGCCCGAGCATCAGCATATCGGCCGTAAGCTCGGCTTGCTCGGTGCCATGATATCGCGCTGCATCTTCCTGTGCTTCGCCAGCTATCTGGTGCACATGACCAAGCCGCTGTTCACTTTGGACCTGGGCTTTTTCCAGCATGCGTTCAACGTGCGCGACCTGGTGTTGCTGGCGGGCGGCGCATACCTGATCTACAAGGGCATCGACGAGCTTCGCGACGTGCTTGCCCTGACCGAGGAGAAAGCCGAGCACTCCGAGGAACATAAGGAGCTGCATCGTATCGGCCTTGGTCAGGCCATTGCCACCATCATGGTGATGGATCTGGTGTTTTCCATCGACTCGGTCATCACCGCCGTGGGCTTGGCCGAGCATCTGATCATCATGGTCATGGCGGTCATCTTCGCCATCGTCATCATGATGGTGTTCATCGACGCCATCGCCGACTTCATCAACAGGCACACGGAGATGAAGATCTTGGCGCTCGTGTTCATCACCGTCATCGGCTTCCTGCTGTTCTTCGACTCCCTGGGCATCAACTCCGGCATCGAGGTGCTCGACATGCATATGGAGAAGCTTATGGTGTACTGCGCCATGGTGTTCGCAGTGGTGCTGGAGCTTATCCAAATGCGCTACAACTCGAATCTTGCGAAGTGGAAGGCAGGGCTGAAGAGCCAGGAGCGCAAGGGCGAGGAGCTGAACAGCTAGCCCGATTGCATTGATGCGAGCCTGAGCGGTGCATCGTCGGCCGTTCGCGCGGCTGACGATGCACCTTAGGGCTAAAGCATTAGCGGTGTGGGGTGGGGAAAAAAAACCCCAAACAACCCCAAACACACACAACAACCCAAACACACAACACCCAACCCAAACCCAACAACCCCAAAAACAACACAACAACAAAA
>CALEWN010000067.1 GCA_937925385.1 uncultured Senegalimassilia sp. | reverse complement strand
AGACGCGCCCGAATAGTGACAAGCGTTTCCAAAACGTGTGCCTTAAGGGCATTTCCGAGATCGAGCACATCTATGGCGAAGCGCGCATTCAATCACCTATGCGTCGCGTGGGAGAACGCGGCAGCGGTCAGTTCGAGGTAATCAGCTGGGACGAGGCGTTTAAAATCATCGCCGAGAATTTTCAGGCCACCATCGACAAGTACGGTTCACAGGCGTTGTGGATTCAATACTCCACGGAGGCTTCGCAGCGCTTCAGTCCGCTACTGGCTTCCATTTTGGGCGCGCAAGCTGGCGGTTTGAACGGCTACGATATGGGCCAGGGCAACGGTCAGGGTCAAGCGTTCGGCTGGTCGGGCATGTTCGCGCTCAACACCATATGGGAGTGGGAGCAGGCTAATGTGGTGCTTATGGCCAACTGCAACGTGCTGGAAACGGGCATGATGTGGTCGCGCGCTTTCCTTAATGCTCAGGCTGCTGGCACGAAGATCATCGTACTCGACCCGCGTTTCACGGCAACGGCAAGCAAGGCAGACCAGTGGGTTGGGCTGCGCCCGGGTACCGACCCGGCGTTTTTCCTGGGAATGGTGAAGTACCTGCTGGACAACGACTTGTGCGATCGCGAGCACATGCTGGCGCACACGTCGTTCCCCTTCCTTGTGAACGCGAAAACCGGCGAGGTGCTCGGCGAGATGCACGATACAGTGGATAAGGAAACTGGCAAGCCGAAGCAGGTGAAAGCCCCGTATGTGTGGGACAGCGCAACGGGTGCGGCTGTGCTGCATGATACGCCGGGCGCGCAGCCTGCGCTCGAAGGTACCTTCACGGTGGACGGTGTGCAATATATCACCGAGTATGACTTGCTCAAGCAGCAGATGGCCGACTACACGCTCGACTGGGCCGAGGGCGTTACCGGTGTGCCGGCCGATACTATCGCCCAGGTGGCGCGCGAGTATGCAAAGGGTCCGTCTATCATCTGCAATGGCGTGGGCGGTATCGATAAGTTCTTCAACAACGACATCGCCGGCCACTGCTATGCGCTTATCGCCTCGCTAACCGGCAACTATGGCAAGCGCGGTACCGGTTGTGGTATCTACTGCTACCACACTGTCCTGTCCGAGGCCAAGTTGGGCGCCTGGAAGCTGCCTGATAACAGAAAGCCCACGCCTAGCAAAAAAGGCTTCTACGACATTGTGAACACCGACGACGTGCACGCGGCCATGTTCTTCGGCGATATTCCCACGCAGAAGGCGGCGAACTGGGCAAAAACGCAGCGTTGGTTGGATTCGCTTGACTTCGTGTGCCTGGCAGACATCTATCACAGCTCGGTTGTTGACTACGTTGACCTGGTGCTTCCCGTGTGCAGCAAGTTCGAGTGCGCCGACAGCGTGGGCGGCGTGAAGAACGCCAACGGCTACATTCTGGAGAACCAGAAGGTGCTTGACCCGTTGTTCGATTCCAAATCCGACTTCTACATTGAGAAGGGCATTGCCGAAGCCATGGGGCTGGGCGGTTTGTATCCGGAGAATGGCGAAGAATATGCTCGCGCTATCTTGACCACGGACGACCCGTCGTGTGAAGGTATCACACTTGAAGCGCTGAACAGGGAAAACGGTGCCTGCAAGCTGGTGCTGGATTGGGACGATACCGTCGGCGAGGAAGTGGGCATGACCTACGCAACGCCTTCGACCAAGCAGGAGCCGTACTACGAGAACATGCTGGCGTGGGGCCAGGCGTTCCCG
>CALEWN010000066.1 GCA_937925385.1 uncultured Senegalimassilia sp. | reverse complement strand
CGAATCACCTGAACCGCATTGACCTGTTCTTTCAGATCGATGGCCATCGCGGCAATCTCGCGCTGAATCGCAGCTGCGTTCTCGATATCCTCAAGATACGCCACCAGATTCTGACAAGCCGCTATCAGCTTCTCGGCAGACTCACGCATTGCAACGCCTTTGTCCACGATATCGCCGAAGGTGGCGGAACCACGGATATCGCTGTTGATCCACAGCTCAACGATTTCA
The DNA here is from genome assembly GCA_937925385.1 of uncultured Senegalimassilia sp. GTDB lineage: Bacteria > Actinomycetota > Coriobacteriia > Coriobacteriales > Eggerthellaceae > Senegalimassilia. The sequence continues at coordinate 17,898 of CALEWN010000066.1, read as the reverse complement.
TAGCCGCGCCCATGCCGATTCGTATCGAAGAACAGCAAACCTTTCAGGCTCGCACAGAAAGCTTCAGCAGCCTGGCGGTATGCCTCGCCTGCAGTCTTGCCTTTTTGCGTAAGCGTATAGAACAGCGTCTCGCTTTCCTCTTTCGCGCCATTCAAGACCACACGGCGTTCCGCACGGGAGAACACATTCCTACGAGCATCATCGGCAGATACCCGACGAGCTTCTCGCAGGATACTCTCGGCGTCGAGTTCGATGGAGAAAGCGCGACGAGCCTCGCTTTCGGCACCATGGGCCTCATCTACCGCCCAATAGCGAACCGGCGGTAGCAAACCGCCGTCGGCGGCCATATCGCAGAACAGCAAGCTGTGATTGGTAACCAAGATGTCCGCCGCTTCAGCGCGCTTACGCGCCCCATGGACGAAGCACAGGTTGCCGAAGAACGGGCACTTGCGACGCAGGCATTCCTGGCTGCTCGTCGTGATAATCTTTCTCGGCAGCAGGCGATAATCAAGCTTCAAGCCATCGATGTCGTCATATTCAGTCTGCTCGATAAACGAAAGCAACGCCGCCATTGCCGGAGCCTGCGACAGCTCCTTACCCTGAATCTCTTTCATTGCAGCACCATCATCGACCACGCTGCGAATCTTGCGAAGACAAGGATAGTGAGCAAAGCCCTTCAGCGGAGCGCAGGTCAACGGCTTGGCATTGGGGTCGGATGCGCACAACGCCTTCGCAAGCGCGGGAACCTCTTTGAACACCAGCTGATCGAGCAAGGCATTCGTCTTGGTCGCCACGCCGACGGTGATGCCGTTCCTTTGTGCGGTCAACGCCAAAGGAACCAGATATGCCATAGATTTGCCGACGCCGGTTCCAGCCTCAACCACAAGATTGTGACCAGAAGCGAGTGCATCACGCACCGAAGTGCTCATATCCCTCTGCTCGGCGCGCGGCTCGTAATTCTTATACAGGCTGCCTACAAGACCCTCTTGGCTGAAGGCCTTAGCAATTTCCTCGGCAGTGGGGTATACCATGCTGCGAAGCGGATCGGAGGCAATTGCATCCGCATCCACCTTCGGCTTGTTTTCGATTTTGCGAAGGCGATCGCGGCGGATTGATTGCAGCGAAAAAAGATCAAGCTGGCTCGTAGCCCACGAGAGCTGACCTTCATTTGTTTCACGTGAAACAATGTCACGCGCGGCATCTTCGATCAAGGCAACCTCATCGGATGCTTCATCCGCAGCATCACCGGAATGGTCGGCAAAATACTGGAACACAACCTGGGTTTCCCATTGCTCAGGCGTTGCAAGCGATGCGATTTTTGCCACCAAAGGCTTCGGCATGGCATCCACCGCAGCCAGCAGAATGCGGAACACGGCGCACGTAGCCGCAACGTCATCATCCGCACGATGCGTGGAAACCGGCGCACCGAAGGTGCGGACCAAGTCGATAAGCCGATGGGATTTCAAGCGGGGGAGAGCAATACGAGCAAGATCCAAGGAATCGAGCCAAGTGTTCTCAAGCAGGGGGTATCCGCTTGGATGCCGCGTAGTGAAGGTGCGATCAAAGGCAGCGTTATGGGCTACAAGCTTCGACCCACCAACAAATTCGACAAGCTGAGCAAGCGCTTCTTCCGGAGAAGGAGCGTCGGCAACATCCTCATCGTGAATATTGGTCAAGTGAGCAACATCTTCCGGGATAGGCTTCCCGGGGTTTACGAACGTCACAAACCAATCGACTATCTCGCCCTTATCCATGCGAGCGGCCGCAATCTGCGTCAACTCATCGTGATTGAACGAGAAACCGGTTGTCTCGGTGTCTATAACCACGATATCGCGGTCAAGTTCACCATAATCGCTTTGTTTCGAAGCATCAGCAAGCGATGCATAGCGATCGATGATCGCTTGAGGGGTTCCGTCACTGATATACGCGAGCAAATCACCACGCACGGCATATTCCTTATCTCCCACATGGATGATTCCATGTTTGCTTCTATCACTTTGTAACCTTCTTATTGTAAGTCAGCCAGCATCAATGGATGACGGCTATTCCGCTTCTTCGTTTGTGTTACGCTTTTTTCACTTCATTTCAGATAGGAGACCTGATGCTGCCCGATTGCTATTACGGCGCATATGCCCGTTTCGACACCACTTCAAAGAAAGATGCGGCGATTCTGCTTGGATCGAATTGCATCATCGGCGATGTTTTCAAAATCGAGTTCAAGCCCCTGAAAGGTCAAACACGTGCGTGGGTCGTAAACGATTATGGCGATGTACTAGGCTATCTTGATGAGCAGATATCCCATAAGCTCAACCTGCTTGCCGCTAAGAGCTGGGAAATGCATGCCGTCCTATCGTTCGTTGCTTTCACCGATCAGCCAGAACCAGGTTTTTATTGGGGCGAAGTTGCCTTGTTCTGCTTCGACAAGGCTTATCAATCGGACTTTGAAACGTTCATGCGCACAACCATGAAGTCGCTTTCACAAGGAATACGCCCGCGCATCGACATCAAAAACCAGGGAGTGCAATCGATTTTGGATTCTCATGGAACCTGGCAACCCACGCAACGAGCCGACATGCCCAAAGGTGACAGCCACACCGCCATTCTCAAGAAGTCCCGTGGCTTTACCGACCTGATGGTTCAGAAAAGCAGGGAAGGAAACAAGGGATGCTTTTTGATTAGTTGGGCATTCTTGTTGGCGTTAGTCGCATTGGCGGTATTCGGACTGAAAAGCTGCGGGCTGTTTTAACCACATCCCCTCGCTAAACATCAGTGAGCGACGGCTTTTTTCGATGACTACTTTTAGTATTAGCTCGACTCTGGGTTTATCGTTCGTTAGAGCAACATAAAGTTTGTTTGCATCATCTTTTGTCTTTTAAGCTTTGCTATATTGAGATCGATGCTTGAGTTGACAGCACCGCACGATAACCGAAGCTGTAAGACGCCTCATGATTTTCAAGGTCGCTATCGTTCCCTTGAATCGATCGATTCAAACCCAAACCACCCTTCACGTTAAGAGCACCGAGCCATAAATCAGAAGACGACCCTAGAGGAACTCTGGGGTCGTCTTTCTAGAATGGCTTGTCTCTTTAGCTGACTATCAGCCAACCTTGTTTCTTGTACCCGCTTATCGTACAGGTTCCTCCAATGCAAGCTCGATAAGCTTGGTGCACAGCTCGGGGAACGTCATACCCGCGGCACGTGCCGCGTCGGGAAGAAGCGACGTTGCGGTCATACCGGGAATGGTGTTGGTTTCCAAAGCCCAGCAATCACCGTTGTCTTCCAGAATGAAATCGGTGCGAGAAGTGCCGCTGCACGAGAGCGCCTTATGAGCGTTTTCCGCCTCGCGCTGCATAACCTTCGTCACATCATCAGGAATGCGCGCAGGGCAGATGTGCTGAGAGCCGCCCACGGCATACTTCGACTCGAAGTCGTAGAACTCGCTCTTGGGAACGATTTCGATGACAGGCATCGCCTTCGGCTCATGATTTCCCAAAACGGCAACAGTGAATTCACGGCCCTTGATGTAACGCTCGATAAGCACCTCGTCGTCGATATCGAGCGCCTTCTGCAGCGCGTCCTCGATAGCTTCGGCACCCTCCACGATGAACACACCGATGGCACTGCCCTCGGTACCAGGCTTCACGACAACCTTCTCGCCCATAGACGAGATAACCTGCTCGATGTCAACCTTGTCGCCCTTGTTAACCGTCAACGACGGAGGAGTGGGGATACCCTCACGCTCGTAGAAGACCTTCGCCTTCACCTTATCCATAGCAAGCGCACTCGACCAAACGCCAGAGCACGTATAAGGGATACCGACGATATCAAGCAAACCCTGCACCGTGCCGTCTTCGCCATACTTGCCATGCAGGCAGAGGAATGCCACATCAAAATGCTCTTCGATCAAGCGCTTCAAATCTTCCTTATTCGCCGGATCGATATCGGTGACGGAAAAGCCTGCCGTCTCCAAAGCTTCACGAGCACCCTTGCCAGATGCTAAGGAAATTTCACGCTCGTTGCTTTTACCGCCGCATAAAAGCGCGACGCGGCAAGAACGAGGATCGATACTTGAAGACATGACTCCTTCTTTCTCCTTTAGAGATCGTATTGCTGCAGTATAGCAAAACCGACACACAGGCTTCGCAGCATGAAAGGTAAGCGCTGATGTTTCACGTGAAACAGGTATAATGACCCGCATGAATACACCAATCAAAAACTTCACCCTAAGCGACCTGACTCCCCTTATGAAGGAGCTCGGTCAACCCTCGTTTCGCGCAAAGCAGCTTTACGAATGGCTTTACAGTAAAGGTGCCCGAAACTACGACGACATGACCAACCTTCCCGCAAAGCTCCGAGCTCAGCTTTCCGAGGAGTATCCGCTCTTCGTACCCAATGTGCTCGAAGAGGCCATCTCCAGCGACGGCACCCATAAGCTGCTTCTGGAGTACCACGATGGCGTATGCGTCGAAACCGTTGCTATCCCGTCGCGTAACGGAGACCGCCTTACGGTCTGCTTCTCCACGCAGGCTGGTTGCCCAATGGCGTGCGCGTTTTGCGCAACGGGAAAAGAAGGCCTTACGCGCAATCTGACCGCAGGGGAAATCGTCGACCAGATTGTCACAGTGCAGCGCCTTATGGGTCGCCGCGTTACCAATGTCGTTGGCATGGGGCAAGGCGAACCGCTACTGAACTATGACAACGTGTTGAGCGCGCTGCGCATCATCAATGACGAAAAGGGCCTGGGCATCGGAGCCCGTCACATTTGCATCTCCACGTGCGGCATCATCCCCGGAATCGACCGCTTTGCAGAAGAGCCTGAGCAGTTCACCCTTGCCGCTTCCCTTCACGCGGCTCGACAGGACGTGCGTCTCGAGCTCATGCCGAAAACCAGCGGCTTCCCTCTACCGAAGCTCAAGCAAAGCCTGCAGCGCTATATCGAGAAAACGAATCGCCGTGTCACGTTCGAATACATCATGATTGATAGCGTGAATGACACCGATGCTGACCTGAGCGCTCTTCTGGATTTCTGCAAAGGCTTGCTTTGCCACATCAACCTGATTCCCATTAACTCGATACCGGAATCCCCATACAAGCCAAGCTCATCCAAAACCATCGATAAATGGATTACGGAAGCTGGCCGCCACGGAATAGAGACTACGTTGCGAGATTCAAGGGGATCCGATATCGCCGGCGCCTGCGGGCAGCTGAAAAATACGTTCACCAACGGAAAGTAGCAAGCAAGACCAACAGGTGTAGACCCAAGCGGCATCAATTGACGCCTGCACCTTCGCAAGAGCAGAACCAAACGGATACAAAGCCCAATAACCTCCCATTGCTTTCGAGTCCACCTAGGAAAGCAATGGGAGGTTTTTCGTTCACGAATGCGCCTATTCGATGCAGCGACCGCCCGAAACGCTCACCTCCGCTACGACGCAAGCTTCCAAGCCAAAGCACCCGTGACGATCACAAGTCCTCAGACCGGCAATCGGCATACACCTAGCACTCACGGAGCCAAAGTCGAAAGGCGAGAATCGCTGCCCGTTAAACAACAATCGAGCCGACAAGACAATGCCGGCTCGATTGTTTTAGTCAGATATCGAAAACCCTTTATGCAAGATTCGAAGCAAGAATGCCCTTGAACAGGCGCTCGAGATCCTCTTCATCCTTGAACTCGATCTCGATCTTGTTCTTGCCGTTCACGGACTTCACCTTTACCGGCGTATCCAGAACATCCTTAAGCGTGCGGGCGACCTTTCGGTACTCCTTCGGCATGGGAACCTTCGGCTTAGCGTTCTCGTTTTTCTTACCGGAGAACAAACGCGCCAAAGCCTCAGCCTCGCGGACAGACAGCTTTTCCTCAACCAGTTTACGCGTCAGGCGCTCGCGGCCTTCCTTCGTGGGAATCGAAAGAATAGCTCGCGCATGGCCGGCGGTGATCTTCTCCTCGAACAGCAGCTGCTGAGCTTCCTCAGGAAGCTCCAGCAAGCGCAAGGCGTTCGCAACCGTGGAACGGCCTTTTGACATTGCCTGGGCAACCTCAGCCTGCGTCATGTTCAAGCGCTCCATCATACGGCGGTAGCCGTACGCCTCCTCGATGGGATTAAGGTCGGAGCGCTGAATGTTCTCGATAAGCGCAAGCTCCAAAGCCTTATCATCGCTAGCTTCTTTGACTCGAATAGGCACTTGCTGCAAACCCGCCAGCTTCGATGCCTGCCAGCGACGCTCACCAGCGATGATCTGATACGTGCCACCCTCGAGCGGACGCACCAGAATCGGTTGCAAAAGCCCGTCTTTCTGGATAGAAGCGGAAAGCTCTTCGAGCTCCTCACGCTTGAAATTCGTACGAGGCTGGTCCGGGTTAGGAGCAATGACGTTGATGTCGACTTCGTTGACTTCACGAGGTTGAGCATCGTCAAGCTGCGCGGCAGCGGCAGGCGCAACAGCACGTTCCACCACTTCCTGCGCAGCAGGACGCGCAGCACGCTGAGCAACTCCCTTGATGGTGACCTCAACACCGTTCTCGACAATAGATTCAGGCTCCTGCTCTTCATAGGAAGAGGGAACCGATTCACGTGCCGTCCCAGGTTCGGGCGACTTTTGAGCGGGAACGGTTTCGCGAATCACCTCGCGCTCGGGCTGAGACTTCGGCCGAGGCTGCTGCGCTTCGTCAGCATCCACGCGCACACGTTGCGGCTCCTCCTGAGGAATAGCCTCCTCATAAGCACCGCCCAACAACGAATTCAGGCCACGACCAAGACCACCACGACCATTCCTAGCCACGGGCAATCACTTCCTTAGCAAGACTCATGTACGACTGGGCGCCTTTACCCGAAGGGTCGTACAGGGTTATCGGTTGACCGAAGCTGGGAGCTTCGGAAAGTTTCACAGTACGGGGAATCAGCGTTTCGAACACCAATCGCCCGAAATAGCTACGCACTTCCTCGACCACTTGGCGCGACAACGTGGTTCGACCGTCGTACATGGTCATGAGCACGCCATAGATATCCAACGTAGGATTCAAACGAGTTTTGACACGTTTCATTGAATCAAGAAGTTTTGTCACACCTTCCAATGCATAGAACTCACATTGGATGGGGATCAGCAGCTTATCGGCGGCAACAAGGGCGTTAACCGTCAGCAGGCCCAAGGAAGGGGGACAATCGATGAAGATGTAGTCGTATTTACCTCGAAGAGCTCCGATGGCATCCTTAAGGCGGTTTTCGCGCGCCATCTCGGAAACCAACTCGACCTCCGCACCGGCAAGGTTGATGGTCGCCGGAACAAGATCCAACCCCTCGCACACATCGGGGATGATGACTTCCTCAACGGGAACATCGTTGAGCAGCACATCGTAGATGCAATTCTGCACCTGGCTCTTCTCAACTCCCAAGCCGCTTGAAGAATTGCCCTGGGGATCAAGGTCTACAAGAAGGACTTGTTTACCCAGCTCGCCAAGAGCAGCGGAAAGGTTGATTGCGGTAGTGGACTTGCCTACACCGCCCTTCTGGTTGATGATCGCCATAATCTTCGTCTGACCGACCACGTGCTTCACCGGTTTCTTATCACGGTAAGAGCGGATGGGCGTAGGCTCGATCTCGGGGCGAGATTCAACAGGCTGCGGCTCGGGCACAGTAGAGCTATGAGGGTCGCGCTCGACCACTTCGATGCGCTCGATAGCTATCTCATCCTCAACGGTATCTTCCTGTACGCGTTGTTCCTGCTGAACCGGCTCAGCTTGTTTTTTATCTTTCCTGAGGCCGTCGAAAAATCCCACAGGAACCCCCTTTCATGGTTTCAGAAGCTAGTATAGCGTGTTTCGTTTCACGCGTATAAAACCCCAACCCACAATGGGGGCTTTTGAACGGAAATCAACGAAACCTCGATAAGAAAAAAGCCGCCCCTACAATATCGGGAACGGCTTACGTAACTACAAAGGCTTTTTCTGAGCCAGACCGGTTCTGCGAGGCAGCTTAAGCTTCGGCTTGGCCACCTTCTCGTATGACAGAATCCTACGAGAGTAGTCATCGAGCTCATAAGTCTGATCATCCACCAGCTCCATGCCAACCTGCTTGCCGACAACACGGGCATGATCGAGTTCATCTTGTTCGACAAGGGCCTTGAAGCAAATGAGCCGGCCACCCATCTTCAGCAACGGGGAAGAGAGCTCCAGCAAAATTGACAGCTTCGATAGCGCACGAGCGCTGATTGCGACAAACTGCCCAGCCTGCTCGCGACCGAGGTCTTCAATACGACCAGCATACGTGGAAACATTCTCAAGACCGAGTTCTTCAATGAAGCCATCAAGGATTTGGACCTTTTTCTGAACGGAATCAACCAGCAACGTAGGCCTACCGGTTTCAATGGCAAGCGGGATGCCAGGATAGCCCGCGCCCGTTCCGATATCGGCATAGCGGCCTTCGGGACAAGCATCCAAAGCATCAAGACCAAGCAGGGAATCCTGTACATGAAGCACCATGCCGTCCTCCCACGAAGAGATACGCGTGATGTTCGTGGTCTTGTTAGCCTCGATAACCAACTCCAAATGTCGCTTGAGCAAATCCTCGTGCATGAACCATTCCTTCTGTCCTGTTGTTTCACGTGAAACATACTTTAGCCCTTAACGCGACATATTGGCCACCAAGTATATGAACCCCTTGAAAAACAAAGAGGCCGCATCCGAAGATGCGGCCTTATAGGTTCTTGCGATACCGGCAAGAGGCTGAGCAGAAACAGCTGCCTAGAGAGGAACGACGACAACGTGACGAGCGGAACCCTCGCCCTCGGATGCCGTCTCAACACGCTCATCGTCACGAAGCGCGATATGCACGATGCGTCGCTCGTACGGGGTCATAGGACGAAGCTTCACGCTGCGGTGCTGTTTGGAAGCCTTTGCAGCAGCGTTGCGGGCGATAGACTCAAGCTTCTCTCGTTGACGATTCTTATAACCCTCGACGTCAACGATAACGGGGTAACGGAAGCCCATGGTGCGGACAGTGATAGCCGAAACCAGGAACTGCAACGCATCAAGGGTCTTACCGTGGCGGCCGATGAGAACAGCCAGGTCGTCACCGGTGATATCAAGGATAAGCTCGCCTTCATCGCCTTCATACTCGTCGATGGTAACCTCGCCGACATCGAAGTGCTTCAAGATATCCTGGATGGTTGCGATTGCGGTATCCGCGATGCGATCGAGATCCTCGTCGCTGATGCCGTCTTCTTCGACCTGGGCGTCTTGAGCCTCTTCTGCGGTCATTTCCATGTTCTCTTCTTCTGCCATCTGCAGCTCCTTAGAACTAAAAACCACAGTGCGCGGTGTTTCACGTGAAACACCGCGCACCATTACGCAAAATCGATTAAGCGTGCTTTTTGGAGGTGTCCTTCTTCTTCGGACGCGGCTTCTTAGCCTTGCGGGTGACGTCGACCTCGATCGGCTTCACCTCGATGGTCTCCTCCTTCTCCGCATCGCGCTTCTTCATGATGCGCATGGAGATCTGCTGCTGGCACACGCCGATGATGGAGGAAGCACCCCAGAACAGAAGAACGCCGGCAGGGGAGCTCCAACTGATCCAGAGCATGAACAAGCTCATGACGCCGGCCATGATCATGGTCTGGTTGCGCTGCGGGTTATCCTTCTGGCCCATCTGCATCAGAATCATAGGCAGGAACGTAGCACCAGCGAAGACGATCATGAGGATAAGGTACGGGAGGAACGTGCTGAAGCCCCCAGCAACCGCACCAGACGGCGTCATAACCAGGTTGGGAACCAGGTTGAAGAACTGGTAACCCTCGTCGGAACCCAGGTAGTTGGGCATCTCGCGAAGCACCTGGAACAGAGCGATGAAGATAGGCATCTGCAGAAGCATGGGGAGGCAGCCGGCCAAGGGGTTGAACTTGGCGTCAGCGTAAAGCTTCTGCATTTCCTCCTGCATACGCTGCGGATCGTTGGCGTACTTCGTCTGAATCTCCTGCATCAAAGGCTGGACCTTCTGCATCTGATACGAAGACTTCGTCTGCTTGTGCATAAGCGGGGAGATAAGCACACGGAAGATGATGGTCACGATGATGATGGCCAAGCCCCAGTCTTGGCAGAAGCCGAAGAAGAATTGGATGATATCGAATATCCAGTTCTTGAATACTTCCCACATACTATGGTTTTCCTTCCTTTAACCGACAAAAAGCCGCCGGCAAAGCCCCGTCCTTACGGAACGGGATCGTAGCCGTGCGGCCCTCCAGGTCGACACCGTAGAATACGTTTTACCGTCAGCCTTAAGCCCTTTGCGAAGCCGTAGCGTTGAAACGCGATGAGCCCATATTCTGAGCACGTCGGGGTGAAACGGCAGCACGACGGGAACATGGGCGAGACAGCCGCCCTATAAAAGGTAATAAGAAACATAGCCACCTTGCACGGTATGCTTCCGAAACCTTTCTTCATTCCAATCAGACCCTACCGAATTCCAGCGCGTTTCAGCGCTTCGTCGCATGTTTCGAGCACTTTACTATACTTAGCGCGGCAAATACCCGACTTCGCGAGAAATATCACATCGAGATTCGGGAATGGGCCACCCAGCTCATGGCAAATAGCTCTCATCCGACGCTTTGCGCTATTACGCCATACAGCGTTACCGGATTTTTTTCCTGCAATAAAAGCAACACGACCGTGAAGGCCGTGCTGCTTCGCTGGTAACACTATGAGCGTAAGGTACGGTGTACGCAGGCGCTTTCCGCTAGAGAACAGATCGGAGATGTCCGCTTTGGACTTGATAGTCTCCAATCGAATACTCTTTACACGCAGAGACGCTTACGACCCTTAGCACGGCGAGCAGCCAGAACCTTGCGGCCGCCCTTGGTTGCCATGCGGGCACGGAAGCCGTGGCACTTGGCACGCTTACGAGTGTTAGGTTGATAGGTGCGCTTCATATCGTTTCCCTTTCATGGTTTAGAGCAACTTGTTGAGTATAACCGGAACGGCACGACTGTCAAAAGGTTTTTACCTATATATGCCAGCCGATGCACAAGATACCCACATTATGAAAGCCCACCTGCGAAAACACAAAGTTTTCCACAACGATATCAATGCACTGGAAAACGTCGCTTTCAACAATTCGTTGGGGAATCGAGATCGTAGGTCGCAACATCTAGTGGAGACGCCTTTTCGGCGGTTCGAATGAACCGGCGTACGAAAAATCAAAAAGGGAATCTCGCTGGTGGCTGGGAGCGCCGAATCCTCTTCATCTAGCGAAGGCGCTTTCGGCAACCCGGGGGGAAGATCACGCGAGAAGCACGCTTCACCACCCACGTCAGAACCCGCCCCCAACACGTGAATGGATAGCGGTGGAAAACCGGGTGGGCAACGAGACGCCATTCGACGAAAACGTTCCCTGCGGCCAACCGATGCCCGCGAAGAGAAGGAAATGCACCCCGAAACCCATCACCAGCGGCTGGAAAAACGAGCTGCTCCTCATCAAGCAATTCCGACGATTGTGGAAAACGTTGAAAACCTGGAATTCATTCGAACAACGTTGTGGAAAAATGCCGAAACGCACGTTTTTCAAGCGTTGAAAACTGTTCATAGACAAGCGTCTGACCAGGTAATTAAGCATTTGCATAGTTTTCAACACGCCCCTGAACAGGCATTTTACCGATCTTTATAGCATAATCTGGTTGATTTTCGCTGGAATGCACAACCAACCTGGTGATTTCCGAATCTTTCAGTAAAGCCTTCTTATCAGTTGGAAAAAGCCGCCGAAGCTTGTCGGAACAACCTGGAATTTCAACACTGTCGAAAACTTTTACACCTCGGTTTTCACACTTATTCGGTTTTTCATTCCACTTTTCAACAATTTCTGAATAGAAAGTGGAAAACACAGGAAACAACGAGTTCATCGATGTGAAAAACTTTCAGCTAATAGTGATTTTTCCACATTCGATTCCGGAATTTACCCAGTTGAATGGAATTCGACGGGAAAAGAAGGTACACTTTTCAAGGATTTTTCCCGAAAATGTGTAAAACTTTGGAAAACGACGAATGTGGAAAGCGGTAAAAGCGCAGATGAGCGAGCAAGAACAGTATCAGGAATCGCCTGAAAACAACGATGACGAGGGCTTCGACTTCACTCACGTGAATTCGGTTGCACGCATCGCCCTATACGACAACCTGCTCAGCGCGCCGCGCGTCACCGAAATCCAGCCCGCACCCACCGGCGAATTCATTGAAAGCCTGGCGACGAACGTATACCAGCAATCGCAAGCGGCGGGCGGCACCATTCCCTATACGGTTATCCGCGAGGTTTCGGAAAACTTCATCCACGCACGATTCCAGGAAGCCACGGTATCGATCCTTGATCACGGATGCACCATCCGTTTCGCGGACCAGGGGCCGGGCATCGCCTGCAAAGACCGTGCGCAACTGCCCGGATTCACCTCCGCCATCGAGCCCATGAAAAGCTACATCCGCGGCGTAGGATCGGGCCTTCCCATCGTGAAGGAGTACCTCGATTTCACCCACGGAACCATCAGCATCGAAGACAACCTCGGCACCGGATCGGTGGTCACCATCAGCGCCAACGGCAGCAATCCTCAGCTTCCCAAGGAGCTTGAGATCGACCACGTCGAGGAGGGCGAGGACGCAGAGCATCCCGAACCAACGGCGCCGCGCTATCGAATCGCCGAGGAGGATCACGAACCTGCATACAACGCCCAGCCCGCATACGCTCAGCCTTCGGCGCAATACGCACCGGGGTTTGCGGCCCAGCCGCCTATGCAGACATACCAGCAGGCTCCGCAGTTGGCATATGCAACCCCGCAGCAGTTCGCACAGCCCGGGTACGCACCGGCTGCTCAGCAGGGCTACATGCAGGCACCCCTCCAGCAACCGATGGGCTATCCCTACGGCCAGCAAATGCAGCAGCAACCGCAAATCCAGCCCGCGCCGGTGGATGCGCAGCCGATCATCGCGTCCCTGTCCCAGCGCGAGAAGGACTTCCTCGTCATCTACCTGAAAGAAGGGGTACTGGGCGTATCGGACGTGGTCAAGCTGACCGGAGCAGCGCAATCAAGCGTACATAACACGCTGAAAAAGCTGGAAGGTATCGGCCTTTTGAAAATGTCCGGCAAAAAGCGCATGCTCACGAACCTGGGCATCCAGGTTGCGCAGCTGCTGTAAAAACACGGTGGCAATCAGTTTTCAACGAACCGAAACCGCGCAAGGCGAACAAGCCTAAACGCGCATGATCGAAGGCCTGCTTATGAACACGGAAGAAATCAATCAGCTATGGGCGGAGGTATGCAGCCGCGTCAAAAGCTATGAGGGGATCATAGGTCCCCAAGTAGATGCGCTGTTCAGCCAGCTGTTTCCCCAAGCCGCCAGCGACGGGTTCATGATGCTGACCGCTAATACGGAATTCATCAAGAACTTCATCGAGCGCCATTACATCGACCATATCAAGCGCGCCCTCGAAGAGATCCGCGGGGTGCCTTTCGACGTACTCATCGGCATTGACGAATCGCAGGCTCCTGCAGCAGCGCCGGTTGCACCCGCTCCGGCGGCGGCACCCGCTGCATCTGCAGCGCCCAACCCCGCCGCACAACCGGCCGCGCCAGCAGCCGCAGTTCCGGCTACAACCCCCGCGACCGCGCCGCAACCAGAGATTCAGCCGGCGGCTTCGGCGCCGGTAGCCCAGCCGATAGCCGCACAACAAGCCGCCATCCCCGCGGCAACGCTCCCGGCGAGCGAGACGCTAGACGCAGCACCGGCCCAAGCGGCAGCGATGCCGGCTCAGGCAACGGCTCAGATCAATGCCGTCCAACAGGTGCCGCCGGTGCAGGCCTCGGTTGCGGCCCCGGCAAGCACACCGGACCAGCAAGCCACCGCAGCCCCCGTTGCCGCCGCTTCGCAAGAACCCGCCCCCCAGGTCATCCCGGCCGACAACACCGCGTCCGACCAGCCCGCGCCGAACAACTCAGTCACCTCGACGCTCACGTTCGAGAACTTCGTCATCGGCGACTCGAACCGCATGGCGTATTCCATGGCCGTCTCCGTTGCCGAAACCCCGGGCAAACCGCACCTGAACCCGCTGTTCATCTACGGAAGGTCGGGGCTGGGCAAGACGCATCTGCTTCGAGCCATACAGAACTACATCAACAGCAACATGCCCAACCTGCAGGTCGTCTACAAAGACTCGAATGAGCTGCTCGAGGACTACATGGACGCATCAGCGGCGCATGATACGGAGAAGTCCAGCTACAAGAACTTCAAGATGTACTACGAGGAAGCAGACGTCCTCCTTGTCGACGACGTCCAGCAGTTGCAGGGCAAGAAGCAGACGCTCGACATCATGTTCCAGATATTCAACAAGCTGACAAGCCAAGGCAAGCAGGTCGTGCTCTCAGCCGACCGCGCACCGAAGAACATCGACATCGACGAACGCTACAAGACGCGCTTCAACTCCGGCGGCACGTTCGACATCCAGCCGCCCGAGATCGAGACCAAGCTGAGCATCGTCAAAAGCTTCATCCGCGAATACGAGGACATGGAACAATCCGGGCCCATCAACATGCCCGAAGATGTCCAGATATGCATCGCCGAAAGCTCGGGGTCGAATATCCGAGAGCTGAAAAGCGCAGTGACCAACGTCATCGTCAAGATGAAGTGCGGCGAAGGCTCGGATATCACCGTGGCCGACGTGCGCAAATTGCTGGAAAACCATTTCTCGGGCGGCCCCAGCAAAAGGCTCACCGCAGACGACATCCTGAAGGTGACGGAGGACTTCTTCAAGGTCAGCCACACCGACATCGTGGGAAAGAAGAGGACGCGCAATATCGCCCACGCGCGCCAAACCGCCATTTACCTGTGCCGACAGCTGCTCGACATCCCTTACGGGGACATCGGGAAGAAGTTCAACAGGGACCACTCGACAATCATGTACTCGGTAGGCAACATAGAGGCGAAAATGAAGGAGAACCGCGTTGCACGCGAAGAGATGGAAGCCCTCAGGCAGATAATCCGCGAGCTATAGCGTTTCACCAACAAGCAAATTCGCAATGTTTCACGTGAAACAACCAGGTTGACCAGGCGCTTTGAAGAAATCGGGATAACATGGGGATAAACAACGTAAAACATGGCGAAAACCATCGAACTCAAGGGGAAAGATAATGTAATCAATAATCATGGTGGATTGAGAGAACAGGCAGCCCACATTGGAAGTTGAATTACTTTCCAGGAATGACATGGGGTTTTGCGAGTTCTCAACATTTCCACCGCGCTTATTATTACTACTATTCAAAAACCTATTATTAAAAGAAAAGCATTGAAGATAAATAACAACGCTGCATGAACCATCTATCATGGAGCAACGTCTTACGTAAGGGAAAGAGGAGCCTGTGAAATTCAGCATCAACCAATCGGAACTGCAGGATGCGCTTGCCGTTGTGCTCAAGGGCATCGCCACCCGTTCTACGCTGCCCATCCTTTCGGGTATTTATCTGGATGCCCATAACGACAACCTGACGTTGCAGGCAACCGACTTGGAGCTGTCCATTCAATTCACCATCCCTGCGCTGGTGGAGGAGGAAGGCCGTTCCGTGTTCCCCGGCAAGCTGTTCTTCGACATCGTGAAGAATCTGCCCGATGCTGCCGTGCATGTTGAAACCGGAGAGGATTCCGCCGTCATCACGTGCGATGCTTCCTCGTTCTCCATCAAGACGCTGGACGCCGAGGATTTCCCGGGATTTCCCCATGTTGATACGCAGCAGGCTATCTCCATCCCGTTCTCTCAGTTCTCATCTATGGTCAAACGCGTGGCGCGCGTGGTGTCCAAGGACGAGAGCCGCGCCATTCTCACCGGCGTGCTCATCACGTTTGAAGGCGAGACGCTGAAGATGGTGGCAACCGACTCCTATCGCCTTGCTATCACCGAAGCTCAGCTTGGCGAGCCCGCGGCCGAGGGCTTCCAGGCCGTTATCTCCGGCTCCTTCCTGCAGGAGCTTGCTTCCCTGACGCGCACGGACGACCCGCTGACCATCGCCTTGGCGGAGAATCAGATCGTGGTCACCTATCACGACACCGTGTTCATCAACCGTCGTATCGAGGGCAATTTCCCGAACTATCGTCAGCTGCTGCCTGATTCCTATGCCACGCGTGTACGCCTCAATGTCAGCCATCTGGTCTCTGGCGTGAAGCGTACGTCGATCTTGGGTCAGCAAAGCTCTCCGGTGAAGTTCGCCATCGATGTTGAAAGCCAGACCGTGCAGCTTTCCGCCGCCGCCCAAGATGTGGGCAGCGCGCAGGAGACGCTGGCGTGCCAAGGCGAGGGCGAGAACGTTGAGATCGCCTTCAACTACGCATACGTGCTCGACGGTTTGGGCTCGGTGAGCACCGATGACGTGTTCTTGGAGGTTCAGTCGGGCATGAAGCCGGGCATTTTCAAAGCCGGCGAAGGCGAGAACTTCCTGTACCTGGTCATGCCTGTGCGCATTTCCTAACAACGAAGGCGTTGCATGAGCCTTCGCATCAAAGACGTTGCGTTCGACGATTTCCGCAGCTATGAGCATTTCCGTTTGAGCGACATCGGGTCCCTGACCGTATTGGTGGGGCCCAATGCCGTCGGCAAGACCAACGTCGTGGAGGGGATTCAGCTGCTTACGGCGCAAACGTCGTTCAGAAACCCTACGGGGGTGCAGCTTGTGCGCGAAGGCGCCGCTTTTGCCCGCTTGCGCGCAACTGCCGCTGACGAGAACAGGTTGCTGGAGCTGGGACTGACGATCGAGGCGGGCAAACGTCGGTTCACCCTCAACGGCAAGCAGAAGCGGACGGCGGACTTGAAGGGCGTCATCCCTTCGGTCACGTTCACTCCCGACGACCTGAACCTGGCGAAGGGTTCGGGCACCACGCGCCGCAACGCTCTCGATGCCGTGGGGTCGCAGCTTTCGCGTAATCATTACCTGATACGCCGAGACTTCGACAAGGTGTTGCGCCATAAGAATTCGTTGCTGAAAGACGAGGCGCCGCCGCTTTTGCTGGAGAGCCTTAATGACTTGATGGTCACCTGCGGCGCTCAACTGGCGTGCTATCGCGCGGCCCTATTCGGCAAGCTGGCTTTGTCGATGGCAAGCTATTACGCCGAGATCGTGGGGAACCGGGAAACGTTGTCGGCCCGTTATGCCCCGTCGTGGCTGGCGGAGGGTGAATGGCTCGATGCCGGCGAAACGCTCGATCGCGATGAAGCGCGTGAACGTTTTGCGGCGGCTCTTGCGTCCTCGATGGCGCAGGAGCGCGCCCGTCATCGCGCATTGGTGGGACCCCATGCCGACCGCATCGAGTTCTTCGTCGAAGGGCGTCCGGTGGGCGTGTATGGAAGCCAAGGCCAGCAGCGCTCGGCGGTGCTGGCGTTCAAGCTTGCGGAAGTCACGCTTATCTGCGACCTTCTGGGTCAGCAGCCGGTGCTGCTGCTTGACGACGTGATGAGCGAGCTCGACGAGCAGCGTCGTCGTGCGCTGGTGAAGTTCGTCTCGGGGGATATCCAAACGTTTATAACCACGGCGAACCTGGCGTATTTCGACGAGGACCTGCTCGCTGCGGCCCGCGTCGTGCGTTTGCCCCTTGAACGGAAGGACGGTGAATGATGGCCGATCTTGGCAGCGGACTGCAGCAATTGCTGCGAAGCCTTGGCGCTGCCGGTGCTCAAGCTGCACGTTCTCAGCGCGTCGCGGAGGTGCACGTTCGCTGGAAATGCGCCGTGGAGGCCGTCTATCGCGATTCCGCGCCGCTGGTGCTCGACCATACCAACGGCGTGTACATCATGAAGCCCGAGCAGGCCAACGATCCTATGGCCGCGCGCGTTCCGGCGGGCAAGACCCTGCTCGTGGTGTATTGCGACGACGCCATGATCCGCTCGGATATCG
>CALEWN010000065.1 GCA_937925385.1 uncultured Senegalimassilia sp. | reverse complement strand
CGGATATCAGTACCTCATGCGCCTTGCCAGGATGGAAGAGCT
The DNA here is from genome assembly GCA_937925385.1 of uncultured Senegalimassilia sp. Taxonomy (GTDB): domain Bacteria; phylum Actinomycetota; class Coriobacteriia; order Coriobacteriales; family Eggerthellaceae; genus Senegalimassilia. The sequence goes on along the minus strand of CALEWN010000065.1, from coordinate 2,411 downwards.
TATTTTGCACCAGCACTCTTTACGTGCGAACCTTCGACAGCATTTCATACGATGGAGGACGTTCGGCCGACGCAGCTTGCAGGAAATCGCACACAAGGTCCCTGGGGCCGAACTGAGTGAAACCACGCAAGCCACTCGAGCCCTGCAAATCAAATGCTATGAGCACGTAGTGGGCAAACTTCATGAAGAGCTGGCCGGAAACTCCCCCGCCAACGCCGAGGACATCTCGAAACTGCTCATTGAATATCAACGGTTGCTGAGAACGCTGCGCGCAGCCGCTCCTTCCATTACCACGTTCACAACCACGCAGGATAAAAGCGCCGATGTCGAACGACTTGGTTTGGAAATCGAGCTTGAACAGATCCAAACCCGCTACGACGATGGCGAGCTTTCCCGCGTGGCGGCAAAGTGCCTGCGAGAAAACGTCAACCTCATGCAAATGGACTTGGAAGACAACGTATAAGCAAAAAACGGCCGCCCAGATGGGCGGCCATTTTAGTGAACCGTTGGTCCTGATTAACGCTTACATGCGGCTTATAGGACAAAATGTGTGTCTCTACGGAACATGTGTTCCGTATTGTCAATCGAGCCAAAACGGGAATGGGTCTTTGCGGTGGAGCTCTTCCCAAACGGCCCTATCGCCCCATTCCGGCCTCCCGTCGTCGTGCTTCCGGGATGCCGAATAGACGTCGTAGAGCAGGTCGATGTCGGAGTCCCTCGGCATGGTCGCCAGCTTCTCCTTGGCGGTCCTCGCGTCCCCGGAGTGTGCATGGCACCACCAGAACACCGCCTTCACGCGCTTCAGGGTCGTGAGCCCCCTATGGTTTCGAAGGACGGCCCTGAGCTGGGCGTTCACGCCTCCCTCTATCTTGTTATTGGTGTATGGGAGCGGCCCGGCCTTCGTGAGCTCGGGGTCGAGGAAGGTGAACAGCGTCCCCGCGGAGACCAGCGACGAGAGCGACCTCCTCGCCTTCCTGAGCCTCTCGTGCGTATACACCCTCTTTCCGTCGACGAGCGTGGTGTCCTCCAGGAAGTCCGACCAGAAGCCGCACCAGTCGAGATAGCGCTCGCGCCACAGCTCCGCCTGGTGCAGCGTCTTGATGCGCGTGAGGTCGAGGGCGATCTGGTACAGCTCCCGTCCCGCCTGGAGCTTCGGCCTCGTCGTCGTGCACCTCTTGACCTGGGCGTACGCGTGGAACAGGCATCTCTGCACCTTGGTCCGGGGCCAGGCCGCGCGCACGGCCTTGGCGAAGCCGCCGCCGCCGTCGGTGACCACGACGTCGGGCGCCGGTATCGGCTCCATGAGCGCCGACCACGCCCTCGAGTTCTCGGATTGCGCCATGTACCACGAGACCACCCGATCCTCGCTGCAGCAGATCAGCACGACCAGGCGTTCCGCGAGCCAGATCCCGTCGACGAAGAGGACCCGGTGGAACTCGCCGTCGGGCACCGGCATGGGCCAGACCTCCCAGAACTCCGCGGTCCTGCGCCTGAAGGTCCGGCCAGCGCCGGGCATCTCGAGCTGCGCGTCCTTCGACAGAAGCCACGACGGGAACTCGTCGAAGCGGGCGGCGGTGTCGTCGTAGCGCACGGTGGTCGATGCGCCGCAGGCGGTGCATCTCCATCTCTGCGCCCCCGAGGAGGTTCTGCCGTTCCTCTTCGTCGGACCGCTGCAGTAAGGGCATTTGACCGCCTTCATGGCGCCACCTCTTCCGATGAGCGTTTTAACGTGTCGGAAAAAGGCTATCCACCTGGCGCGACGACGGTTGCCCGGACACACATTTTGTCCGAGTGTTTAAAAAGAGAAGGTGAATTTAAACAAACGAAAAAGAGGCATCGACCTGCGTCGATACCTCTGAATCAGACACACATTTTGTCCTATAAGCCTTACATGCGCTCCGGCGCAGATACGCCGATAAGGTTAAGCGTGAGCGCCAAAACCGTGCGCGTAGCATCGGCAAGGGCCAGACGACCGTTCTGGATAGCAGGATCTTCACCGATGATATGGCAGTTGGTATAGAACTGATGGAACAAGCCGGCAAGCTCCTGCGCATAGTGCGTCAGGCGGAACGGAGCACGATCACGTGCCGCCAAAGCAACAAGCTCGGCGAAGTCATCCATCTTGCGCATGAGAGCGATTTCGGACTCATGAGCAAGCACGCTAAGATCGACATCGGCCGGAATGACCTTTGCGGCCAATTCATCGGCGGAAAGAGATTCAGCGCCTTCACCAGCAGCCTTACGCAACACGGAGCAAATGCGCGCATGGGCGTACTGCACATAGTACACCGGGTTGGAATTGTCCTTCTTCTTAGCGACCTCGATATCGAAGTCGATAGGCTGATCGGAGGAACGCGAGAGCATCAGAAACCGCGTGGCATCGACGCCGACTTCTTCAATGAGCTCTGCAA
>CALEWN010000064.1 GCA_937925385.1 uncultured Senegalimassilia sp. | reverse complement strand
ATGATCCAGCCGACGAACACGCATGCCATCAACGCGGCAATCGGCATCATCACGGAGTTGGAAATGAAGTCCAGGAAGTCCAGAATTGTGCTGCCCGGTCCCAGCGGCTCGATGAAGGCAAGCTGGCAATAGCCCATGTTCACGATCATGGCCATCACGAAAATGAACACCATGGAAGCAATGAGCGCCTTCTTACGCGTGATATGCGCAGAATCCTGAACGATGGACACGCAGGTCTCAGTAAGCGAAATGGAGCTGGTAAGCGCAGCGAACACCACCAACAGGAAGAACAGGAAGCCCATGATCGAGGCGATGCCGCCCATCTGGTCGAACACGGTCGGCAAGATCACGAACATCAGCGACGGGCCGGACTTCGAGGCAACGGCCTCGGCAGAACCCATAGCAACAAACGCTGCAGGAACGATCATCAAGCCAGCCAGGAACGCATAGCCGGTATCGAACAACTCGATACGACGCACGGACTGCTCCAAGTTGTCGGACTTCTGCATATAGGAGCCGTACGTGATCATGATGCCCATGGCCAAAGAGAGGCTGTAGAACATCTGACCAAGTGCGGCAATGACCAGCTCAACGCTGAACTTGCTGAAATCAGGAGTCAGGTAATACGCCAAGCCATCAATAGCACCGGGAAGCGTAAGCTCATAAATGCAGATGCCGGCCGTCATAACCAGTAGCACGGGCATAAGGATGCGATTTGCGCGCTCAATGCCGTTCTTCACGCCCAACGCCACAATAGCGAACACGATCAGCAGGAATGCGATAGCCCAAATGAAGCTCTCCCCGCCACCGCCGATAAAGTTGGTGAAGTACGTGCCGCCATCAGCAAGCGCCGCAGAGCCATCCATAAGGTACGCGCCAGCATACTTGAGCACCCAACCGCCGATAATGCAATAGTACGGCACGATGATGAACGGAATCGCCGATGTGAAGATGCCGATAAAGGCGTATTTCTTCCCGAAGGATTTAAAAGCGCCAAGCGCACTTTGCCCGGTTTTGCGGCCAAGCGCCGACTCAAGCATCATCAACGTGAAGCCAAAGGTGACAACCAGCACCACATAGGTGATAAGGAACACGCCTCCGCCGTACTTCGCAGCCAGATACGGAAAACGCCACAGATTTCCCAAGCCGATAGCCGAGGCCGCAGCAGCCAAGATGAACGCCCACTTGCCCGACCAGGACGCACGCGCGCCCCCTGAATTTGCAGACATGCCACTCTCCCATCCTTACGTGGCGCGATCCTGCGAACATGCCGTAAACGGTCCCGATCCGTCTACGATTCCAAGCTGAAAAGGGCTTGCCGCAAAGCAGATTCACCTACCGCCTTCGGCAGGTCCGCATCAGACCCTGCAAGCGCCGAGCATTTGGTGCCAACATCAACGACACGCACATTCCCCGCACCCGCATTGCGCCAATGAACTGTTTATAGCTTTGAGATTATAGTCCTCACAAAGGGCTTTCGGTGACCAATAAAAACCCAAATCGGGAAGCGGCACATAACGAAAAAGAGCGGGCTTACAACGTGAGCAATGAAAAAGCACAACCAGGCCAAAACCCATCTTGCTAACCGAACGCGATGCAGACCCTAAACGATGGCCAACGAATTGTCGAACAGCAAATTAATCCTGCATAGGGATTCCCCATGCGCCACCGATAGGCGACCAAGAACACCGGCTCCCTCAACGGTGTAAAGCAAAAGAACAGCACGGCCAAGCCAACCGAAATCACCCGGCGCGCCCATAGACGACGCGCAAAGCGCAGCCAACAAGCCGCCTCGAGAACAAGATGGGCTGACGATATTAGAAAGTCAAAACCGCAGCATATCAATTTAAGGGAATGCAAGCTAAGGACCCACCCCAAACGCAGAAAGGACCCGCAGAGGGAATCAATCCCCCTGCGGGTCCTCGGGCGCACGATATGCGGCCGTCCGCGCTTCGCGAACCCCGGTCATGTAACAGGTCCGCGAGCGCAGGAAATCCCGCGACAGCATCCCAGACAATACGGCAAGGGCCTTTCAATAGCTCGACAATCTCATAGCCGCGCATAAAGGGCGCTTGCGCCACGAAAGCGCGGAGCCGCTGCAAGACCCGATTGCCCCAAGACGCAGAGAGGTCCACAAGGGATACCTCCCCCGCAGACCACTCCTGGCGCATACCGCGGATATGCCAGACGCCGGCCGACCGGCCGAGGCGGCCCCCCGGCGACCGAAAGGGGGGCGCGGCCCCG
>CALEWN010000063.1 GCA_937925385.1 uncultured Senegalimassilia sp. | reverse complement strand
GGTTTCGCAAGGCGTTTTCCGCAAGGGTTTCGCAAGACGGCGCGCTTAAGCTTCAAGGCATGGGAATGTTGTCGAACATAACAGGCGCCTGCGCGCCGCTTGCCGCCGAGGCCGCCGAGGCCTTGGCCGAAACCGTATGGCCGACGCGATGCGCGATCTGCGATGCGCCCGGTCAAGTGCTCTGCGATTCATGCCGCATATCGCTTCCCTACGTGGACTGGTGGCGCGCATGCCCCCGCTGCGGGGCGCCGTTCGGGCGCGTGCAATGCTGCGAATGCAACGAAGTGATACTTGCGGCGCAAGGGCGCACGCAGCCGGCTTTCGATGGAATGGCCGCGGCGGTGTCGTTCGACGAAGGCGCCGCGCGCATCGTGCGCACCTGGAAAGACGCCGGGGAGAGACGCCTGGCATCAGAGATGGCACGGCTCATGCTGCCCCAAGTGCCGCCCTCATGGCTTGCAAACGCGGTAGCGACACCCATACCCGCGAGCGCCGCCGCACGCCGCCGACGCGGGTTCGACCACGGCCAGGATCTTGCCTGCACGGTCGCCGACCTGGCGGGGATCCCCATGATCGAGGCGCTGGCACGGCCCCGCACGTTCGACCAGCGCGCACTCGGCCGGCGCGGGCGCATCGCCAACCTGCAGGGCCGCTTCCAAACGCTGCCGGGCGCAACGGTTCCCGCCCGTATCCTGCTCATCGACGACGTGTGCACCACAGGCTCCACCATGAACGCAGCCTGCGACGCCCTTCGCGCGGCGGGCGCGGTCGAGCTGCACTGCGTGGTGTTCGCTCGCGTTTAGCGAACGCGCCCACACCAAGGTCCAACGTCCCGGCGCCTCGCATCAGCAAAGGATTCAGGGCGTTTCCCCGATTTCCAAAAGCGCCCTTGTCGGCAACGCCCAAGCAAAAGCAATCAAACGGACCGCCACCCGAAGCAGCTGGGCAAACCCTAGCCAAACCTGGCGGGCTGAAGCACCGAAACAACAACTTAGGCACGCCTACCCTCGCGCATGTCGAGTCTCGCCCGCAACAAGAAAGGCGGCCCCAAGGCCGCCTTTCCGAATCCATATGCTGTTCCGCCCTGAAGCGCTAGGCGCGCTCGCGGCGAGATTCGCTTTCGGCGAATTCCTGCACGTCCACGTTAATGGAGTGCTTGATGGGCTTCCAATTGCACTTCTTCACCAGCGCCACAAGCGCGATGGGCACGTAGGTGAGCATGAAGAACGGGAACGTGAACATGTAGAGAATCTTCTTGCCCGTGGTGGAGTGAATGGAATCCCACTCCACGAAGGTGGTGAGCACGCCGAACATGAACATGAACACCAAGTAGTTCATCAGGCAGAAGCAGATGGAAGACACCGAGGAGGCGACCATGACGCCCGTGGACATAAGGCCGGCGGCAGCCAAGGCGATGATGATGGCGTTGAACGTCACGCTGATGATGGTGAGCAACATGCCCGGGGCGATGGTCATAAGCATGTCGTAGCAGGCGAAGCGGCTGCCCTTGGGGTTGGTGGCTATGCCCTTGGCCAGTCGGGCTCCATAATGCCAAAACACCTGGTAGAAGCCCTTCGCCCAACGGAAACGCTGGTTCCAGGAATCGCGGAACGTGACAGGCTGCTCATCGTAGAGCACGGCCGTGGGCGTGTAGCTGATGCGCTCGCCCTCCAAGATGGAATTGGCGGAGAACTCGATGTCCTCGGTGAGCAGGTGCCACTTCCAGCCGCCGTTGCGCTCGATGATCTTCGCGGACACGAAAAAGCCCGTGCCCGAAACGGCGCAGCTGGTGTTGAGCGTCAAGCGGGCTTGATTGAGGAACTTCGCCTCGCGCAGGAACCACACGGCATAACCGGCGGAGATCCAGTTGCTGTCGTAGTTCTTCGAGTTGCGGTAGCTGGTGGATGCCACAGCGCCGTTATCGAAGGTCTTGTTCATCTCGCGGAAGTAGTTCACGTCAAGGACGTTGTCGGCGTCGAACACGAAATACGCCTCATACCCGCGATCGGCATACTGGCTGCGGATGACGTTGAAGCCGTAGTCGAGCGCATAGCCCTTGCCCACTTGCTCGGTATTGAAACGCGGGAATACGATGGCGCCTGCCTCACGGGCAACCTCGGCAGTGTTATCAGTGCAGTTATCGGCAATCACGAACACGTCGATAAGCTCGCTCGGATAGTTCTGCACCTTGATGGAATGGATGAGCTGGCCGATGACCGCGCTTTCGTTGCGTGCGCTGATAACGGCCGCGAACTTGTGGTTCTTCTTCGCGACAAGCTTCTTGGGCTTGCGGGTAAGCACCACGAACACGTAGTAAAGCTGATACGTATAGCAGATGGTGAACGCCAAGAAGACGCAGAAGTTGAATATATCCA
>CALEWN010000062.1 GCA_937925385.1 uncultured Senegalimassilia sp. | reverse complement strand
TGGTCGCTGGGGGAATCGCCCTCCAGATGCACCAGGTACATGCCGCCGCTTTTCGGCTTCGGCCGCATCACGCGGCCGCCCACGACGCCGAACGCCCCGGAAAAAACCGTGCCATCGGCGAGCGCAGGCATGGCGTCGCGCAAAACCTTGCAACGCACGCCCAACAGCTTCTCGTACGGCTCAAGCCGCCACAAGCCTTCTTTTCCCGCAACCTTTTGCACGCTGAACCATCCTTTCAAATGCTGGCGAATAGCTTACCAGAGTATGGGAGAAGCCGCCGACCTGCTGGCCGACGGCTTCTCGCCATCGATGGATGCGCTACCGCGAAAGAGGCTTCCGAACCGGACGCTTGATACTACGCACCCAAAGCGTCCGTAGCGAAACGAAAACGCCGCCTGCCTTTTCGGCAAGCGGCGTTCTGCGATCGAAGCCTATTGCGTTGCGGTTGCGGGCGCTAGCCCTGCACGCGCTGGGAGTTTTCGAACGTGAAGCGGCCCATCTTCACGCCGCCCAGGATGTGGATGTGGAAGTGCTTGACCGTTGCGGCGGAGTCGGGGCCGGTGTTCATGACCGTGCGGAAGCCGGACTCGCGCACGCCCTTGAGCTCAGCGACCTTCGGCACCACGGAAAGCATATGGCCGAGCACCTCGGCCGGGATGCCGTCGCACAGGTCGTCGTAGTGCTTCTTCGGGACGAGCAGGGTATGCACGGGCGCCTCGGGCTCGATGTCGTCGAACGCGAAGCAGATATCGTCCTCGTACACCTTGTTCGTGGGGATCTCCCCGGAGATAAGTTTGCAGAACAGGCAGTCATCGGCCATTTGAGGCTCCTTTCGTCGAAGAAGGGTGCGGCGGCGCGGCGCCGATCCGCACGAACAGTTTACAGGAAGGGGCCGCACCGCGACCCCGTGAACCTGTTGCAGCGGGAACTTCCCCGCCGTTCGGGCTTACAGATGCGCGACCACCAGATCGCCCATGCCGGCGCAGCCGACCACCTTGTCGGCGGGCGTTTCGGCGTCCTTCAAATCGCCCGTGCGCCAGCCCTCGTCGAGCACCTCGGTGACCGCACGGCGAATGTCGTCGGCCGCCTCGTTCATGCCGAAGCTGTAGCGCAGCATCATCTCAACGGACAGGATCTGCGCCAGCGGGTTGGCAATGCCCTTGCCGGCGATATCCGGTGCGCTGCCGTGGCTGGGCTCGTACAGCGCCGTGGAGTCGCCCAGGCTTGCGGAGGCCAGCATGCCGAGCGAGCCGGTGATCTGCGCGGCCTCGTCGGAGAGGATGTCGCCGAACATGTTCTCGGTGACCACCACGTCGAAGTCGGCGGGGCGGTTGATCAGCTGCATGGCGGTGTTGTCCACCAGCAGATCCTCGATCTGCACGTCGGGGTACTCCTGCTCGCCGATGCGGTGCACGATTTCGCGCCACATGCGGCTGGTCTCGAGCACGTTGGCCTTATCGACGCTGGTCACCTTGCCGCGGCGCTTGCGAGCCGCCTCGAACGCCTGGCGGGCGATGCGCTCCACCTCGTATTCGCGATACTCGAGCGTGTCGTAGGCGCGCTGGCCCTTGGCGCCGTCGGTGCCGGCTCCTTCCTCGTCGTAGAAGCGCTCGCGCTTGCCGAAGTACAAGCCGCCGGTGAGCTCGCGCACGATCATGAGGTCAACGCCCTCGATAACCTCGGGTTTAAGCGTGGAAGCGCCCGCAAGCGCATCGAAGATCTGCACGGGGCGCAGGTTGGTGTACAGGCCCAAGCCCTTGCGGATGCCCAAAAGACCCGCCTCGGGACGCGGTGCGCCCGGGTCGGTGGTATCCCATTTCGGTCCGCCCACAGCGGCAAGCAGTACGGCATCGGCGGCCTTCGCGGCCTCGAGCGTGGCGGCCGGCAGCGGGTCGCCCACCGCGTCGATGGCGGCGCCGCCGATAAGCGACTCCTTGCAATCGAAGCGCGTGTCGTACTTCGCGCCGACGGCGTTGAGGACCTTCACGCCCTCCGCGATGATCTCAGGGCCGATGCCATCGCCCGGCAACAGGCAGATGTCGTATTGCTTCGTCATGATGCGAGCCTCTTTCAAAAGTGATTCAGTTACATTCACATAGTAACGCACTAGGGCTTCCCCACGGCCTATTCCCGTAGGAAATATGGATATGATCGCGCAGGGCGATGCGCGCTTCGGCGACGAAGCCGCAAGAACCAGCTTGTTGCGCGACATCGGGAAATGAGCCCCCTCATTCGCAAAGGCAAGGTTTTTTGGGCCGCGCGGGGCTTGCCGCGGGCAAGACGGCTCGGGCATACTCGCACATAGCAGCCCCGACGCTCAAGGAGGCCATATATGGAAGGGTTCTTCGCCATCAAGTGCCGCAACTGCGGCGGCCCCATGTACTCCCACCAGCAAACCCGCAGCTTCGATTGCGCCTATTGCGGGGCAAGCACGCCCTGGGCCGAGGGCGGACCGGAGCCGGCGCCCGCCATGGGCATCCGTCATACGCCGCTTCAGGTGGTGGACGGCTTGCTGAAGCTGACGCACGTCTCGCAGCTCGAGCCCGCGCAGGATTCCGACTGGTACTACTACAAGCCCTACTGGCGCAACATGTCGCTGCTCGAGCGGCTGCTATGGGAAGATCCCGCAACCGCCGACGAGTTCCAAAACGCCGAGCACGTGAGCGTCCCCTGCCCGTTTTGCGGGGCGGCCTTCGAGGGCAAATCCACCCAAAGCGTGTTCGAATGCCCCTCGTGCGGTAACAAGATCGGCGTCGCCGACCTGCTCAAACCCGGCACGTTCAGCAAGCGGCTTTCCATGGGAACGGGAGCGGAATACATCCCTGAGCAGGCACTTCCCTGTCGTATCTCCACCCAGCAGGCGCGCGCGAACGCCCTTGCGCTTGCGCACCAGCACCCCGAGGCCTTCGCCGGGCACGACGTGGATAAGGCCATCGGAGAGCAGATGGCGCTCACGTACGTGCCCGTGGAGCTTGCCGACCTGCGCATGATGGCATCTTTCCCCGGCAAGATACCGGGCAAGGAATCGCAGGTGTACTTCGAGGTGCTCGATTGGGCATGGCCGAAGACCTATTTCGTCGACATACCGCTCATGGGCCTGCTCGAACCGTGGGACTTCTCGACGGTGGCCCCGTTCGACCCCGCCATGCAGGAAGGCGATTTTCGCGTGATAGCCGTCGAGGGCCTGCTGAAGAAGAGCGCCGTCATCGACAAGCTGACATATTCGCTGGCGGGAAACGATGCCGAGAAGGCGTTCGGCTACAGCAAGAAGAGCATGCGCCAATGGGCCCGCAGCGTGCGCAAACACGCATCGGGGTTGATGCTCGTGCCCGTCTATTATGTCGATCGTCCCGCCTCGGACGGGCGCGATGGCGAACAGGTGCGCATAGCCGTGAACGGGCAGACGGGTCGCGCCGCCGCCGTGGTGTTCAGCGAGAAAAAGGAGATCCACGTGCAGGCGCCGCTCAACCCCGGCCTTTATCTGTCCGCCGAGAGCACCGTGCACGCAACGCCCATCGAGGTGAAGTACGCGAAATCGCCGTTCTTGTACAAAATCGTCCGCATCGGCGGCAACGAGGGCGCCGTCCAAACGGCAACGGCCGGCGAAGCATCGTACCGGGAAGAGAAACCCCGCCGAAAAGGCCTGCTCAGCAGGCTGTTCGGGGATTAAGCGGACAGCGCCGCCCGCACCGAATGCAAGAGGGCGGCTTGCGCATGGCAAGCCGCCCTCTTGTCGTGACGTGAACAGGGGCCAACGATAACGCTATTCGATGCCAAGCACCTTGCGGGTGCGGTTGATCAGGCCGCCTTCCTCGATGATCTCGCGGATGAACGGCGGGAACGGCTGGGCCTTGAACGTTTCGCCAGTGGTAGTGTTGGTGATGACGCCCGCGTCGGCGTCCACGTCCACGATATCGCCCTGCTTGATGGCGTCGACCGCCTCGGGGCATTCCATGATGGCCAGGCCGGTGTTGATGGAGTTGCGGTAAAAGATGCGCGCGAAGGACTTGGCGATGACCACGTCCACGCCTGCGGCCTTGATGGCGATGGGCGCATG
>CALEWN010000061.1 GCA_937925385.1 uncultured Senegalimassilia sp. | reverse complement strand
CGAGAGGGATTTGGAGAAGTACATCGACTGGTACAACAACGTGCGCATCAAGAGGCGCCTGGACGGAAGCAGCCCAGTCGAGTACAGGTTCAGCCGGGCCGCTTGATTCACTTCTTTTGCCGTTCAGGAAACGGGGTCCTTTGCAAAATTTGGACGGCTTAAATAAAGACTACGCCACTAGGGACTGGCTCCGGAACTCCTCCGGGGTTAGTCCCTTCAGTTTAACCTGACGACTCCGGGTGCTCCAATGGACGACATATGCGTCGAGGTCCGCCCTGAAGGACTCGAAGTCGGGCCATGCCCTCCCCGGAAGAGCTCGAAATCGGGCCACGTCCTTCCCCTGAAGAGCTCGTCTTTCAAATGGCCGAACACTTGCTCGGCGGCGCCGTTGTCGAGGCAGTTTCCCTTGCGCGATGTGCGCAAAGGGGCAGTCGGTCGCACGGTCGGCGGCGCTTTCGCTTTTGTGCTGGTCGAACGGGCTATATTGCTTGCGATGGGCCGAGCGTGATCGGTTATTGGCTGGCATTGGTTATGGCGGGTGCAAATAATCGTGCGTTTTGGCCGTTTGGGGACAAAGTGAACGATTATTCGCATGTTTGGGGCCTCGCAAAGACGGTGCGGGACTCAAAATCGCAAACTATCGTCAAAAATGTCCAATTCCCTCGCGCCCAGCGATGGTTTGAGGGGTTTTTGGACCTGCTGGTTGCGAAAAATCGTTCGTTCTGTCCAAGAGCGGCCAAAACGCACGATTTTTCGCGGTCTACGATTGCGAAGGCTGGCACGCCGGAATGTCCAAGGGGCCAAAACCAACGACTATTCGCGGACTCGTTTGATTTTGCCTGTACGTGGGGAGCGCAGGTCTTGTTAAAGCGCTGGTCTTGCTAAAGTGCCGGCTTACAAGATGCTAAGAGAATTACGCTGGCGTTTGCTTCTGTAGGGCATGCCGCGGCGTTGCCCGTGCGTTTCTTCTTGCCTCTTTTCAATTTGCCTCGCTGCGGTACGACGCCGCGGCTCCCCGTTTCTTGTGGGCGGGGCGTTTGCCTGCGGGGTTGACGAGGTCTTTCGCTATAATGGGCCGCATGACTAAGAAACCGAAAAAGATACGCTTGGATGAGTTGCTGGTCGAGCAGGGGGTGTTCCCCGACGCCGGCACCGTGCTGCGCGCCGTTTTGGCGCACGAGGTGAAGGTGGACGACGTATACGTCACCAGCGCCGCCATCAAGGTTGCGCCCGATGCCGACATCGTGGTGAAGGGCCGCAAGAAGTTCGTCTCGCGCGGCGGGCACAAGCTGCAGGGCGCGCTCGATGCGTTCGGACAGGATGTCTCGGGCATGCGCTGCATGGATATCGGCAGCTCGACGGGCGGGTTTTCCGATTGCCTTCTGCAGGCGGGCGCCGGCAGCGTGGCGTGCGTGGATGTGAACTACGGGCAGTTGGCGTGGAAGCTGCGCCAAGACCCGCGCGTGGCGGTGTTCGAGCGCACCAACATCAAGCTGGCCGATCCCGCCGAGCTGGGTGCGCCGTTCGACCTGCTGGTGGCCGACCTCAGCTTCATCGGCCTGGCGGCCCTGGCGCCCACGTTCGCGCGCTTCGCGCAGGCGGGCACCATCTTCATCGGCCTGATCAAGCCCCAGTTCGAAAGCCAGCATGACGAAACGGATCACGGCATCGTGCGCGACGAGGCCGTGCGCCTGCGCACGGTCGACGAGGTGCGCGCGGCCCTGGAAGCCGCCGGCTTCGAGTGCACGGGCGTTACCGAAAGCCCCATCACCGGTCACGAGGGCAACGTGGAGTACCTGGTGCGGGCCGTGTTTCAGGGATAAATGCAAGCGAGGCGCGCTCGAGTTCGGGCGCGCCTCGCGTTCGTTGCACTTGCGTTTTGCGTGGGGCACCGGCGCATGGGTGTGCATGTCCTTGCCGGTACCGCTCGCGCGTGACGTCCCGTCGCCGGGGTATTACGCTGCCTACGCTGATGTCGCCTGCGCTCACGCCGGCGTCGTCTACGCTCCGGCGCGCAATCCGTCTACACGCGGTACACGGCGATGCCCGTGAAGTTGAATATGCGCTTGCCGTTGTCGTATAACGCCACATATGCGCGGCCGGTCGTCCCATCGTTGTTCACGATGGGCGCATAGTATTTGTGGCGATAGAGATGCGACGGATGCTTCATCTGACGTTCGTCGATAAGCGGCAGCTGATAGGCAACGAAGGGCGCCCCCGTGTTGCGCGGCGCGGCAAGGTTGCCCTCGCCTTCGCCGAACAGGATGTCCGTGAGCGTCTTCTTTTTGTCGTAGTCAAGGTACATGTTGACCAGCTGATCTTGCATGAGTACGCAATGACCTGCGGAATCTCTCATGAGCTGCTTTTGCGTCAGGCCGCCGTCCTTGGTCGTGTGCACGTTCGCGGCGTTGGCGGCGATCTGCACCTGATGCCCCGGCACCTGGTAATAGCGGATGTTGTCGGCCCGTTTCACCAGCTTTTGCGCGGTGGCCATCGCCGCAATCTCGTTGGCGACGCCCGTCGCGGCGCCGTCGGCATCGTCGCCTTCGGCAAGCAAGGCCAGCGCCGTCTCGGGCAGCGTGGCCGTTCCGAACAAGCCTTTCCAAAAGCCCAGCCATTCGGCAAGCTCGGTCTTCTTCTCGGGGTCGTCTTTGATGACAAGGTAGTGCTCGTTGAGGCAGAACGTCGAGTAGTTGATGAGCGCCATGAAATTCGACAGCACCGAGCTTTGGAAGTTGGCGCGCATCTCGTATCCGTGGTGCTCCCATTTGTAGCTCAGCACCATGAGCTCGTCGAACGCGCCGAACAGGTTCTTGTTCGTGCCGGTGTAGCACAGCATGATCTCGTTGCCCAGGACGCCGGCCATGTCGTAAACGTATCTGCCGCACACCTGGTAGCGGGGGTTCGAGT
>CALEWN010000060.1 GCA_937925385.1 uncultured Senegalimassilia sp. | reverse complement strand
CGCGATTGGCTTCATGGCGGGCTTCCTTGGTGAAGCCGCCTGCGGAAACGTAGAGCCCGCGGTTTGGTGCTAAAGGAGAATGGGAGGACCGAGAATGACATTCGAAGATGCGGCCGAGAAGGCCCTTGCATTCAGAGACGAGCGGGATTGGGCGCAATTCCACAATCCGAAGGACCTGGCGATATCGATTAGCCTCGAGGCCTCCGAGCTGCTTGAGGTGTTCCAATGGTCCGGATTGGACCTTGAAGTGCCCGCCAAGGCTGATCGGGCCAGGGAGGAGCTTGCCGACGTTGCCATATACTGCATATACATGGCCGATGCGCTCGGCATCGACCTCGCAAGCGCGGTTAGCGATAAGCTAGACGACAACAGCAGGAAGTACCCCGCGGACAAGGCCCGCGGCAACGCGAGAAAGTATACCGAGCTATGATCACCATACCGACATCCAATCGCGCGGAGAAGCCGAAAGGTGCGCCCTTCTACGTGGACAGGGTCCCATTTCTGCCGGGTGAACGGGTCGACGTCGCGCGGTTCACCCTCGCCGACGACAAGGTTTTCAACTGGCCTATGGTCTATATCCTTGCAAACAAGGACACTGCGTATGTTGGCCAGACAACCAGCGTCGCAACCCGCATGAACCAGCACGGCGCCAACGAGGAGAAACGCGACTTCGACACGATTAACGTCATCTATAACGAGGAATTCAACGGCTCGGTTATCACCGATTACGAGCACCGTCTTATCGGCTATATGCATGCGGACGGTCGCTATAAGCTCACTAACAAAAACGAGGGCATGACGGACTCGAACTACTTCAGCAAGGGCGTTTACTCTGCTATGTTCGAAGACCTGTGGGAAGAGTTGCGGGCTCTCGAGCTGGCAGACCACACCATCGCCGACATCGAGGAGTCCGAGGTCTTTAAGTACTCGCCCTTCAAGGGGCTCAACGCCGATCAGCGCGTCGCCCTCGACAAGATCATGGCTGCCGTCAGAAACGGCATAGACAAAGCTGAGCCGATAGTCGTCGAGGGTATGCCCGGCACGGGCAAGACTGTCCTTGCGATATATCTGCTCAAGATGCTGCGCGACGACCCTCGTTACAAGGATATGAACATACGCATCATCGAGCCAGTAACCTCGCTGCGAAAGACGCTCCAAAGGTCCCTGGCGAACGTGAGTGGGTTCAAGAAGTCCGACGTCATCGGCCCGAGCGACCTAGTGAAGCCAGCGATGGGCTTCGAGCCTGGCAAGGGCAAATGTTTCGACATCGTTCTTATTGACGAGGCGCATAAGCTGAAGAGGCGTGTCGCTTTGGGCCCCTCCATCGGCAATTACGACAAGGTGAACGAGAAGTTGGGGCTCCCTGGGGATGCCACCCAGATGGACTGGGTAATCAATCAGGCGAAGCTCCCGATTTTCTTTTATGACCCGCTTCAGAGCATCGGCCCATCTTGTGTTCGCGGGGACGCGATGAGGGCCGCCCTCGGCAGGGCAGCGGAGCACCCTATCAGGGTGGAGAGGCAGATGCGCGTCAAGGGCGGGGACGCCTATCTTCGCTATGTCCGCGAGGTCCGTGATGGGGGCGGTGAG
>CALEWN010000059.1 GCA_937925385.1 uncultured Senegalimassilia sp. | reverse complement strand
CGATACCTCTGAATCAGACACACATTTTGTCCTATAAGCCAGCGAAGAGCCCTCTTAAGAGAACCTGCAATCTCAAAAGCAGATTGCCATTGATCATTCGGAACAGATGCATTCCGAGCCACGGCGATGAAGTCACCCTCTCCAACCGATCGACAAGAACGAAAGCTGCGAATCATCGGCTTCACAACAGGGAGATTGATTCGTAAGTGCATCCGGACCCCTCTGCAGACCAGAGCAATAAAAAAGCGGTCGATTTCTCGACCGCTGTGTTTACATGGAGCGGACAACGGGATTCGAACCCGCGACCCTCACCTTGGCAAGGTGATGCTCTACCAGCTGAGCCATGTCCGCATTGTGTGTTTCAGTTTAACCTACACCATGAATCGAAACAAGTAAAATTCGTTTTTGTGAATCGAATCTCACGACGATTCAGTGACCTGAATCAAACTGAAAAATGGTGGGCGTTACAAGATTTGAACTTGTGACCTCTTCCGTGTCAGGGAAGCGCTCTCCCCCTGAGCTAAACGCCCACTTGCTGTGATTTGCTTCAGCGCCTTCGGCGCGTCGGCAAGGAGATATAATACCTGAACCAGAAATCTTGGCAACCCCCTTTTTTGAAAAAGTTCAAACTTTTTTGCCATCGCCAGATAGCATTAGCTGTTTTCCCTGGTGAGGCGAATGCAGGTAAGCCAAGGGTGGGCGTTATACCCTAAGGCAACGGGATGAGAGGCCCTTCCACAAGAGCCTCCAATGTCATCAGTATGTTAGCTACCAGCCGACGCAAGCCAATTTCAGCACCTATTGCATTACTGCTCGAAAGCAAGGCGATGAAGCAACTGGAGATGCGCCTGCAAAGCAGAGAGCGAAAAGACGCTGAGGACGCGTTTGCAAAGCAAACACCTCCCCCCGATGCTAACGCACAGTGCAAAGTGACTCAGGAACGCAAATGAGCACGATCAGAGCCCCGATAGAAGCGCTGCCGATGCCCAGAAAAGATGAAGAGTCGCGAAACACCGTATTGGATCGCAAAAATGCACGAACGAGGCAGCGATGCACCGCGCAGGCACTCTGGCACGCCATCAACGCCGAATGCGAAAACAGTGCGAACAGGGGTTTCCAAACGCCCGATCGCAATGCAGCACTCGTCCGCTAAGCAACCCGACAAGAGCAACGAACAATTTGCCGAAGATGCTGTAGGTAGCAAAAAAGCGGCCCGTAGGCCGCTTTCTGAATTCTGGTGTCGGAGGCGGGATTTGAACCCGCACACCCGTTACGGGCACAAGCACCTCAAGCTTGCGTGTCTGCCGTTCCACCACTCCGACGAGTTGTTGCCGAAAAGCAACGATGATTAATATACCCGAACCTTACGTACTTGCCAAGACCCAATTTTAAAAAATTTTATCGGGTAGCAATAGCGCCGGACGGATACACGATCATAAGCGCGATAAGCGACAGCAAGAAGACGACCGCGAAGATGATGGTGATGCGATCAAGGTTCTTCTCTACGATGCTGGTGCCGGTTTGCGAAGAGTACACGGAGCTGGCGATCATATCGGAGATGCCCGTGCCCTTGCCCGAATGCAGCAGAATGAAGATGATGAGACCCAAGCCGGAGATGACCAGCAAGGCGATAAGGATGATCAAAAGCGGATTCACGTGATGCTCTTTCACTCGAAATAACTACGTACGCAAGTAACCAAGTATAACGAAACGCGCCCGCACAGGCAAGAAATCACCGGCGGGCGCAAACAGGGTCATGAAAATCACGTATTACGCGAACAGGCTGCGTCCGGTCATCTCAGCAGGAGCAGCAAGCCCCATGGCATCGAGCAACGTGGGGGCGATATCGCAAAGCGCGCCTTCCTCATCACCGAGCGTCCGCCCGGTATCGGCACCGTCCACAAAGATGAACGGCACCTTCGCGGTGGTATGCGCCGTATGAGGCGTTCCGTCGTCTGCGATCATCTTGTCGCAGTTGCCGTGATCGGCCGTTATGAACGCGAATCCACCTTTGCGGCGAACGGCGTCGATTACCTTACCGACACCGGAGTCCACCGCTTCGACGGCGGCGACGGCAGCAGGGATGACGCCTGTGTGGCCGACCATATCGGGGTTTGCGAAGTTCACGATGTACACATCGGCCTCGTCGGCGTCGATCGCCGCGGCCAAGGTGTCCGCGACCGCAGGCTCGCTCATCTCGGGCTGCAGATCATACGTGGCGACTTTGGGGCTAGGGATGAGGCTTCGCTGCTCCCCCGCCTTGGGCTCCTCGCGTCCGCCATTGAGGAAGAATGTGACGTGAGCATACTTCTCGGTTTCGGCGATATGGTATTGGCGCAGGCCGGCGGCGGAGAGCACGTCGGCAAGCACGTTTTCCGGGAACGTCTTGGGAAACGCGATGGGCGCAGGGATATCCGGATCGTACTCGGTCAGGCACACGAACGAGACCTGGGGCCGACGAGCGCGATCGAACCCATCGAAGGCATCATCGACGATGGCGCGCGTGATCTCACGGGCACGGTCGGGACGGAAGTTGAAGAACACGACGGCATCCCCATCGGCGACGCCGCGGCGATCAAGCGCCACAGGCTCGACGAACTCGTCGGTGACCTCAGCATCGTAGGACGCTTGCATAGCGGCGACGGGATCGCCCGAAGCGACGAGCGGCGTTGCACACACGACGGCCTCGTACGCCTTGGCGACACGGTCCCAACGCTTGTCGCGGTCCATCGCATAATAGCGGCCCGATACGCTTGCCACGCGCACGGCTTCTTGGAATCCGTTCTCAGCGATAAAGTCCTGCAGCTGCTGCATGTAGCCCTTGCCGCTTGACGGCGGAACGTCGCGACCGTCCATGAACGCATGCACGCGCACATCGCCGACTCCGCTTTGCACGGCATGCTTGATGAGCGCATACAGGTGCTCGTTGCTGGAGTGAACGCCGCCATCGGAGAGCAGGCCCATGAGGTGCAACGCGGCACCCGGCGCCTTTGCCGCCTCGATAGCATCGTTGATCACGGCGTTATCGCAGATGGAGCCGGTGCGGCAAGCCATGTTGATGCGCGAAAGCTCCTGATGCACCACGCGCCCGGCGCCGATGTTAAGATGCCCCACCTCGGAGTTTCCCATCTGCCCCTCAGGCAGGCCCACGGCCTCCCCGGAAGCTTCGAGCTTGGTATGGGAACAGGTTTCGAACAGCTGATCGAGCACCGGCGTGGAGGCCAGGGACACGGCATTGCCCGGACCTGCCGGCGCCAAGCCCAAACCGTCCATGATGATCAAACATGCCGGAAGAGACAGCTTCCCTTGTTCGTTTCGCAACGCGCTCATTACAGGCATGCTTTCACCAGCTGCACGAACTGATCGGCCTTCAGGCTGGCACCGCCGACCAGGCCGCCGTCGATATCGGGCTGGGCGAGAAGCTGCTCGACGTTGCCGACGTTCATGGAGCCGCCGTACAGGATGCGCATCTGATCGGCGGTCTCGGCGCCGAACATGTCGGCGAGCGTGGCGCGGATAGCGGCGCACATGTCCTGCGCCTGCTCGGGCGTAGCGGTGCGGCCCGTGCCGATAGCCCAGATGGGCTCGTAGGCCACGACGCCCTTGCCGGCCTCCTCGGGCTCCAGGCCAGCGAACGCGGCGCGAACCTGAGCGCAGACGAACTCCTCGGCGCTGCCCTCATCGCGAACGGCCAGCGACTCGCCGACGCATGCGACGGCGTACAGGCCGCCATCGAGCAGCGCGCGCACCTTGCGGTTGACGTCCTCGTTGGTTTCGCCGAAGTAGCCGCGACGCTCGGAGTGGCCCACGATGGAGCACGTGCAACGGACGTCCTTGAGCATCGGCACCGACACCTCGCCGGTGAATGCTCCCTTCGGCTCCCAGTACACGTTTTGCGCGCCGATCTGAATGGGCTGATGATCGAATTCGAACACCGTGTTGACCGGCTTGAGGTCGATGGACGGCGGGCACACGAGCACATCCACGGAGTCGGTCCAGTGCTTGTCGAAATTGTTGGAGATGGTTTGCGCCAACACCACGGCCTCGGCATAGGTGTTGTTCATCTTCCAGTTACCGGCCATAAGCGGTTTGCGGGCCATATGGCACGCTCCTTTCAAAACGATAAGGGGGACGCATGCGCCCCCCTTGGATTGCCTTAGCGCTTCAAAGCCTCCACGCCGGGAAGGGCCTCGCCCTGCACCAGCTCCATGCTAGCACCGCCGCCCGTGGAGATGAACGTCATGCGGTCGGCAAGGTCGAACTTGTTGACTGCCGCCACGGAATCGCCGCCGCCGATGATGGTATCGCCCTGCTGATTGTCGGCCACGGCCTCTGCCACGGCCTTCGTGCCTGCCGCGAACGCCTGCATCTCGAACACGCCCATGGGGCCGTTCCAGAACACAGTGGCCGCCTGCGAGATGGCCTGCGCATACAGCTTGGCCGTTTCCGGACCGACATCAAGGCCCATCATATCGGCCGGGATTTCGTCGACGGAGACGGTCTTGGTGTTCGCATCCTCGGCGAACTTGTCGGCGCATACGACGTCGACGGGGAGCAGCAGCTTAACGCCGCGTTCCTCCGCCTTGCGAAGCATGGCTGCCGCGCGCTCCACCCAATCCTCTTCTTTAAGCGAGGTGCCGACCTGCTTGCCCTGGGCCAGCAGGAAGGTGAAGCACATGCCGCCACCGATGATGAGGGTGTCGCACTTGTCCATGAGCGCGTCGATGACCTTGATCTTGTCGGAGACCTTCGAGCCGCCCAGGATGGCGACGAAGGGACGACGGGGCTCATCGAGCATGCCGGTGAGGGTGGCAACCTCGTTTTGCATGAGGTAGCCGGCATAGGCGGGAAGAAGCGCCGCGACGCCGGCGGTGGAGGCATGGGCACGGTGCGCCGTGCCGAACGCGTCGTTGACGTACGCCTCACCAAGCTTGGCGAGCTCTTGGCAGAACTCGGGATCGTTCTTCTTCTCGCGCTTGTCGAAACGAAGGTTCTCGAGCACCAGCACCTGACCATCCTGAAGGGCCGCTGCCTTGGCCTGGGCGTCGGGACCGACGGTGTCGGAAGCGAACGCCACGGGACGATCGAGCAGCTCGGAGAGGCGCAGGGCTGCCGGGCGCAGCGTGAACTTCTCCTCGAAGCCCTCGCCCGCCGGACGGCCGAGGTGGCTCATGAGGATGACGCGAGCGCCTTCGTCGATCAGTTTCTGGATGGTGGGCAGCGCGGCGCGGATGCGGGTATCGTCGGTGCAGACGCCATCTGCCACGGGGACGTTGAAGTCGACGCGGACGAGCACGCGCTTGCCGCGTGCGTCGAGCTGGTCGACGGTGGCGATATCAGCCATGATGACTTCCTTTCAAACCACCGCAGATGCGGTGATGTCCAACTAAAAGACCCTGGTCCCGATGCCGCCTTGCAATGCAGCCGGCCGCGCATCGGGCACGGTCGTCGCAGCATGCAAGGGGCGTGGTTCGGTTCCAGGGCCCTTCATAGCGTTAAGCGGTTAGCCGATTAGAGCAGGATCTTGACAAGGTCCTTCACGCGGTTGGAGTAACCCCACTCGTTGTCGTACCAGGAAACGACCTTGACCATGTTGGACTTGCCGCCCATGACCATGGTGAGCTTGCTGTCGAAGATGGAGGAGTGGTTGTTGCCCACGATGTCGATGGACACGATGGGATCCTCGGTGTACTCGAGAACGCCGGCCAGCTGGCCTTCGGCTGCTTCCTTCATTGCGGCGTTGATCTCCTCGATGGTGACCTCGCGCTCCAGCTCGACCGTCAGGTCGACCATGGAGCCGTCGGGCGTGGGAACGCGCGTGGCGAAGCCGTCGAGCTTGCCAGCCAGTTCGGGGAGGACCAGGGACACGGCACGAGCGGCACCCGTGGTGGTCGGGATCATGGACATGGCTGCGGCGCGGGCGCGGCGCAGGTCCTTATGCGGCAGGTCCAAGATCTTCTGATCGTTGGTGTAGGAATGAATGGTGTTCATGTAGCCGCGCTTGATGCCGAACTTCTCGAGCAGCACCTTGGCGACGGGGGCCAGGCAGTTGGTGGTGCAGGAGGCGTTGGAGATGATGTTGTGCTTATCCTTGTCGTACTGCTCGTCGTTGACGCCCATGACGACGGTGATGTCCTCGCCCTTTGCGGGGCAGGTGATGACGACCTTCTTGGCGCCGGCCTTGATGTGCTTGCTGGCAAGCTCGCCGGTCTTGAAGATGCCGGTGGACTCGACGACGATGTCGACGCCCAGCTCGCCCCAAGGCAGGTTCTCGGGATCGCGCTCGCACAGGACCTTCACGGCATGGCCGTCGGCCACGAAGCCGTCCTCGGTGACCTCGACCGTATCGAAGGCGCGGCCATGGACCGAGTCATACTTCAGCAGGTGAGCCATCGTCGGGATGTCGCCGAGATCGTTAACGGCCACGACCTGGATCTCCGGGTCCTTGACCATGGCGCGGTACGCCAGACGTCCGATGCGGCCGAAACCGTTGATGCCTACTTTGATTGCCATTGCGTATCTCCTTTTCATTCAGATACTCAAGTTATGGGCCATACGAAACGTAAGTGTAGCGGAAAGTCAAACGCTTGCGATGCGAAATTGGCAGACGGTCGACAAGCCGAGACTAGCGCATTCCAGCCAATGGCGGTATATCGGTGACAATCGGTTACCGATTCTGATTGTCCAGCTCAGAGGCCAGTTGCTCGATACGGCGCACCCGATGATAAACCGCCGACTTCGATAGCGGAGGGTTGGCAAGCTCACCAAGCTCCTTGAGCGTCGCCTCAGGATGACGCACGCGAAGCTTGATAAAATCCTGCAGCGCCGGCGGGAGGTTCTCCATGCCGTGAGCTTCCACCACCTGCCTGATGGCCCGAATCTGATCGATCGCCGCACGCGAGGTCTTCGCCTGGTTGGCGATTTCGGCGTTGGTCTGACGATTGACGTCGTTGCGCACGCTTTTGATGACGCGAGCGTTTTCCATTGCCAGCGCGCTTTGATGAGCGCCCGCAAGAGCCAAGAACTCAAGGATGGCGCTGCCGCTTTTCAAATAGACCATGTAGGAATTGCGGCGTTGCATGATGCGGGCCTTGATGTTCTTGCGAGCCAGCAACTCCACGAGCCCATCGGCCAGTTCCTCGGTTTCGACGATCACCTCGAAATGGAAATCGCCGCGGGGGTCCGACACGAACCCGCTGCCCAAGAAGGCGCCGCGAAGATACGCGGCTGCGCAGCAATCCTTGGCAACCAACTGCTCGGATACGCCGAGCACCAGGCCGCCTTCGGCGGAAAGCACCCCCATATCCACCAAAGCCGCCGCTGCTCTTCTTGCCGTCGTATATAGCATCCCCGTCTATCAATTTTTTATCTACCTCACGCAAAAATTGCGATTCTCTCGTATAATCAGTCTTACCGTACAGCGTGCGCACTGCCGCGCTCGTTAAATAAAGTCTGTCCTTTGCCCTCGTCATACCGACATAGCAAAGCCTTCTTTCCTCTTCAAGCCCGTCAGGTTTTTCATATGCTCGCCACCCCGGAAACAATCCGTCCTCCATTCCCGGAAGAAACACAACCGGAAATTCAAGTCCCTTGGCACTGTGCATCGTCATAAGCACAACTGCATTTTCACTGGCATTATGATTGTCCACATCGGAAATAAGCGCTACCCTTTCCATAAAGTCCTCAAGTGTAAGCTCTGGATCATCTTTTTCGTATTCAAATATTACCGATTTAAATTCAAGCAAATTTTCTATTCTGCCGTCTGCCTCAACCGTATTCTGATCCTCGAGCGCCTTAAGATATCCCGTGCGCACAAGCAGTGCATCATATATATCCGAAACTCTAAGATTTTGTTTTTCTTCAGCGCACTCCTTTATGACTCTGAACATTTCCGCGACACTCGTTATCGCTTTTGCCGGCAGAGCATACAGCACATCTTCGTCGCCAAGCGCGTCAAACATGCTTTGACCGC
>CALEWN010000058.1 GCA_937925385.1 uncultured Senegalimassilia sp. | reverse complement strand
GGGAGACGGCGTCCACTCGCTGGTTAGGCGAGATGCCGCAGGAGGCGAACGCCATCCCGTTCGGGTTTCGTATGTAGCTGGATTGCTGGTAGCTAACACCGCTTTCCGTGCGTTTGGCGCATCGGCGGGGCGGGTTGGTTCGCCCCGTTCTCTTCGAAACTTGCATATGGGTGCTCGGCAAGCATGCGGGTTTCGGACACATAGTGTACGTCCCCAAGTGTCAGACGGGGAACGCTTAGCGAATGCAAAAAGCCCGGGGATGTGTCCCCCGGGCTTTTTGCGCGCTATGCGCGTCCTGTTTCTTAGTGGTTCTCGATGACGTGCGGGATGACGCGGTGCCACGCTGTTCCGGTTTCTTGATCGTAGATGACGTCGTTGGCCATCTCGTCGATGTAGAAGGAGATGTACACTCCGCTTGAGTCCCTTGTCAAGCAGGAGCACCTTCCCTGGTTCAGCATCATGTCGACCACGCCGTTGCAGTATTCGAACTTCACGGGCGCGGAAGGCTGGGGTCTGCCAAGGGCGCGCGAGTCGATGAGCGAGTAATAGTCGTAGGTCACCAGGTCCCCCTTTGCAAGGAAGTCGATGTAGCGGGGCTCCTCGGCGTTCGGGTCGGGGCTCCAAAGTCCCACGATCATTTCGTTTGTCAGCGCGGTCTCGGGCATGGGCGCCGTTTGCCCGCTGCTCGAAGCGCTCGACCCGCTGTTGGTGGAGCTGCCGCCGCTCGACTCGCTCGGCTTGCTCTCGGTTGCGGGCAAGCCGCTGTTGGCCGAGCTGCCGCCGGTCGACTCGCTCGGCTTCGATTCGGTTTCCTTGCCCGTGCTCGAGCTGCTCGTCGAGCCGGAGTTTGTGTTGCCCGTGCTGGTTTTGCCCTTGCTCGTCGAGGTCGCCTGCACCTTGAGGTCTCCCGCCTCGGTTCCACCGAACAGCTTCACCTTGACGTTGCGCTGCGACTCGATAAAGTTTGCGTCTGCGCCCACATGCTCAAGGTATTCGGCGGAATCGTTCCCGATGTTCTTCTTCGCCGTGCTCAGGCTTTTCGACAGCGTGGGGTAGTTCCCGTTCTCGTCGGGGGTCAAAAAGGTGGTCAGCACGCCCTGGAGCATGGCGACGTTGTAGACATGCGAGATTGACCCGGTGTTGCCGAACACTGCCGTAGCGCCGTTGTCTAGGAACGCGTCGGCCAGCTGGCTGTCCTCTCCCGTGCTGCAGGCGCACAGGTAGACGACCGACCCGCTCATGCCGCGCGCGTAGCGCTTGACGAAGGAGGGCGTGATCGCAAGGTGGCTGTTGTCGTCCCCGGCCACATTGACGATCGTGGCGCGGTCGTTTTTGATTTCGATGAGCTGGGCTTTGTCGCTTAAGTCGGAGTCGATCCCGGTGTCAAGGACGCTGCCGGTTTTCCGGTTGTACCCGCCGTGGCCGGCCCAGATCAAAAGCTGCTGCTTGCCGCCTAGCTCCTTAAGCCCGGCCAGCGTGATGCTGCTCGGGGTCTTCGCCGTGGAGGCGGACCATTTCGGGGAAGTTGCGGAAAACGCGCTGGTGACGGTGCTGATCGCCGCGAGCGAATCGGTTCTTCCCGTGGTCTCCACTGAGTTGATGGTGGCCTCGGAGTCGGTGCTCAGGGCATCGGTGCCCTCGGGCGCGGCAATGTAGAGATACGATAAGCCGTTCTCGAACTTGAAGTACACGCTGTTGTCGTCGGCGGTGTAAGAGGATACGACCCCCTGTGCCTCAAGCTCCTTCGCGTAGGACTTTTGCGCCGCTATGGCGTTCTTGACGTCGTCCTTGGTCTGAAAGCCGCCTGACGCGTACGTTGCGGCGTTCTGGTCGATTTGCTCAAGGGTTTCCTCGAACTCGGCGATCTCGGCCTTGGAAAGCTCGGGGGCGGTGACCTCTTCCCAGATATCTATGGCGAAGTTCGTTCCCGTGAGGAAGTATTGCGCCGCAAGGATGACGATCGCGGCGATGACGATGAACGCCACGGCGTTGTCGCCGCTGCCGTTCTTGGAACCTTTCGATGGGCTTTGCGAGGGCTTGT
The DNA here is from genome assembly GCA_937925385.1 of uncultured Senegalimassilia sp. Taxonomy (GTDB): domain Bacteria; phylum Actinomycetota; class Coriobacteriia; order Coriobacteriales; family Eggerthellaceae; genus Senegalimassilia. The sequence continues at coordinate 4,062 of CALEWN010000058.1, read as the reverse complement.
TGGGCGTTGCCATAGCTTCTCCTTGGCGTACGTCTGCATGATGGAGCGTCGCTTTACATCATACGAGATGAAAGGGCTTTTCGGGAGCAGCGTATGCACGTAGGCGAACTTTTGATCCCGGGCGGTGTTGGGGTATCCGGCGGCGCAAACGGGCGAGGCCCAACCGTCCGGCGGCAATGCGGCTTTCGGGTTGGTTCGCCGGCGTTTGCCCTGCCCGTCCATCGCGGGTGCGGACGGCGTTTGCCCGGTCTCGCTGCACCCCGCCTGTCGCGCACGCCTGCATGGCGCAGAACGAGAAACGCCCCGGAGCGGTTCCGGGGCGTTTTTCGCGCTTACGGCGTCGCGTGCGCGCATTGCTTGGCGCAGGGCGGCGACCGCTTTCGTTCCTATTGCGCAACTGGGCGCGCGGTGCTACTTGGAGAAGCGGCTGTAGTCGTAACCGCCCTCGCCGCCGCGCTTCTTGCTGTTGGCTTTGTGCGGAGCGCCGTTTTGGGCCTTGCGCTCCTTCTTGTGCAGGCGAGCCTGGGCGTTCTTGGCGTTACGGCGGGAGCGGAACTCCTCGTCGGAGAGCCACTCGCCGTTGCGGCCGGCGCCGCCCTTGCCGCGATAGCCGCCCTTGTTGCCGCGGTCGTTACGATCGTTGCGGTCGAAGCGGCCTGCGTGGCCGTTGCGGTCCTTGCGGTCGTAACGACCCTTGCCGCCGCGGCCGCCGCGCTCGCCGCGGGTGACAAGCGTATCGTCCTCGCGACGGCGACGGCCCTCGCCGGCGTTGGGCCTGCGGCCCTCGCGCTCGGCGCGCTCGGCATGCTTCTCGCCGGTGCGGCGGGCGCCCGCCGGCTTGTTGCCGCCGCGGCGCGTGCCGCCCTTGCGCTCGCCGCGCTTGGGCTTCTCCAGCACCGACGGGTCAGTCTCGTAGCCCTCGATGGTGGTGAAGGGGATATCTTTGCCGATGAGCTTCTCGATCTCCTTGAGCGTCTTCATGGTCTCGCGCGTGACGAAGGAGATGGCGAAGCCCTCTTCGCCGGCACGGCCCGTGCGGCCGATGCGGTGCACGTAGTCCTCGGCCATATCGGGCAGGTCGAAGTTGATGACATAGTTCACATCGGGCACGTCGATGCCGCGCGCCAGCACGTCGGTGGCCACCAGGATGTCGGTCTTGCCGCGACGGAAGTTGTCCAGGGCGCGACGGCGGCGGCTCTGGGTCTTGTCGGAGTGGATGGACTCGGCGTGGAAGCCGGCGGCCTCAAGCGCCTCGGCGCATTCCTCGGTGCGGTTCTTGGTGCGGGCGAACACGATGACGCGCTCGTGGCCCTTTTCGTTGAGCACCGCCTCCAGAAGCTCCTGCTTCTTGCGGTTGGCGATGGGCATGATGTACTGCGCCACGGTGGCAGCGGTCTCGCCGTTGCGGGCGATCTCGACGATAGCCGGGTTCTTCAGCAGGTTGCCCAGGTTCTTCTGAATGGAGCTGTCGATGGTCGCGGAGAACAGCAGCGTCTGACGCTCGGTCGGCGTGTGCTCCACGATCTTGGTGACGTCGGGCAAAAAGCCCATGTCAAGCATGCGGTCGGCCTCATCGAGCACGAACACCTTCGTCTCGGACAGGTCGACGACGCCGCGGTCCATCAGGTCGTTCAGGCGGCCGGGCGTGGCGATGAGCACGTCGGTGCCGCCGCGCAGCTCGCGGATCTGCGGGCCGTAGGGCGTGCCGCCGTACACGGTGGTCACGAAGTGGCCGGTTTTGCGGGAGATCTGCATGCACGTGCGGCTGATCTGCTGAGCCAGCTCGCGCGTGGGGCTGACGACGCACACGCGCGGTGCGCGGCCGCGGCCCTTCATGCGCTCGAGCGTGGACAGCGTGGGCAGCAGGAACGCTGCGGTCTTGCCGGTGCCGGTGGAAGCGGCGGCGATGACGTCGCGGCCTTCCAGGATGTAGGGGATGGACTGCTCCTGAACGGGCGTGGGGGAGTCGTAGCCCATGCGCTCGACGGCGGCGAGGGCGGCCTCGGACAGGCCCAGTTCTGCAAATGCGGTCATGTATGATCCGTTTCTCTTCGCGGAAGCAGCGCGCAGCAAACCAAGGCGTCCGGAAACGGGCGGCATCGGTTTCAGTCAAGCGCTTGCAACCTATGTACCAATTCATCGCACCCGCCCCAGGCGGCGTGCTTGCGCTTGACGCGAGCCGCTTTCTATATGCCTTGCGCGGTGCGTTGTAAGAGCGCGCGAAAAGAAGATTTAGAAAGAATTTCGTGAGAAGCAACCCGCTTATTATGATGGTGTTTTCACAAAAGGGAAGCGCTTGAGCCCGAAAAGCGCGCGATTGTGCACGAATCTCCACGGCTTTCGGACGTTTCTGCCGAAGTGACGTAACTTTGTACCCGGCCCGCCAGCGCGGGATATAATGGTAAGGCTATTGTCCCGATACATTTGAGAGGTTTGATTCATGACATTGCTCGAGCTGCTTCAGCTTATGCGCAAGCATCTGAAGCTCGTCATCTTGCTTCCGATCGTGTGCGCCCTGGCCATGGGCGTGTACAGCTACGCTTTCATGGCCAACACCTACACGGCTTCCACCAGCATGTACGTGCTTGCCAAGCAATCTTCCTCCTCTTCCAACAACGACAACGGCGTCAACTATCAAAGCCTGAACGCCTCGCAGATGCTGGCGAACGACGTGTCCACGCTGCTCAAGTCTGACCGCGTGGCCGCCGACACCGCCGACGATCTGCATATGTCCAGCCTGAAGGGCTACTCCACCAAGGTCACCAGCGAAACCACCTCGCGCGTCATCACGCTGCAGGTCACCGGCTCCGACCCCGACACCGCAGCCGCCGTCGCCAACAAGATGGCGTCGAACGTGTCGAAGGTCGCCCAGCAGGTTATGGACGTGCAAAGCGTCAACGTCATCGACGAGGCCGTCTCGCCCGCAACGCCTTCCGGCCCCAACCGCACCATGTACACGGCCGTGGCGTTCCTGGCCGGCCTGTTCGTGGCCATCGCCATCGTAGTCCTGTCCGACATGCTCAACACCAGGGTGCGTAACGCCGATGAGGTCGAGGAGCTGCTGGGCCTGCCCGTCATCGGCCGCATGCCCGCCGTCAAGGGAGGTAAGTAGACCATGGCACGCAAATCCAAGCGCAGCGACCGTCTCGAGTCGCAAAACGCCGCGAAAACCCTGCTGGCGAACATCCGCTTCATGAGCGTCGACGATCCCATCCGCTCCATCGTCATCACCAGCTCCATCCCCAACGAGGGCAAGTCCACCGTTGCGGTGAACCTGGCGCAGGCCATCGCCACGTCGGGCATGCGCGTGCTGCTTGTAGAGTCCGATATGCGCAACCGCACCCTGGCGGGCATGCTCAACGTGCGCGCCCAGTGCGGCTTGTACTCCGTGCTTGCCGAGGATGCTTCCCTTGAGCAGGCCATCACGCCTACCACCACCGAGAACATGTTCCTGCTCGATGCCGAGCCGCACATCCCCAATCCCGCCGATGTGCTCGCCTCCAAGCGCTTCGCGCAGCTGACTGCTAAGCTGGACGGTATGTTCGACTATGTGGTGTACGACACGCCGCCGGTGGGCACGTTCGTCGATGCCGCCATCGTCTCGGCCATCGCCGACGCCACCGCGCTGGTGGTACGCGAGAACTTCACCAAGCGTCAGGCCGTGGTGCAAGCTTACGACCAGCTGGAGAAGGCGGGTGCGCACATCGTGGGCGCCGTTATGAACTTCTGCGACGTCACCTCTTCCGAGTACTACTACGCGTACTACACGCAAAACGGCAAGCGCGACCACACCTCCGAGGCCGGGCAGGTGCCGGTCGCTCCCGACCCGCGCGTCTTCGCTCCCGAGTCCAACCGTACGGCGGCAGGCAAGCACGGTGGCGCTCGAGGCGCCCAGGCTGCGCCCGGTGTTGCTGGCCGAGGCCGCAGGGGGTAGGTCTTGCTCGACCTGCACTGCCATATCCTTCCAGGAGTCGACGATGGGGCGGCAAGCCTTGGCGAGAGCGTGCGCATGCTGCACGCCGCCCGCAAGGTCGGTGTCACCGAGATCGTGTGCACGCCGCA
>CALEWN010000057.1 GCA_937925385.1 uncultured Senegalimassilia sp. | reverse complement strand
CTGCGTTGCCACACTGTCCTGGCTGGGGTAGCCCCAACCCTGCGTGTACATGAACAGCGCACCGCCGAAGGCCGCCACCACGAGCAGGATGATAACGACGAAGATCTTCAGACCCACGTTGCGGCGCTTGCGATCGCGCTTGGCAACGCCCTTGGACCACTGCTCGAGCTCCTCGTCGGAGGCGCTGAAGAAGCGATCGTCGCCCGCTGCCGCTCCGTACTGGCCGGCATCGGCGGCATAGGGATCGCCGTAGTAGTACGGGTCGGCTTGCTGTGCGGCGTAGGGGTCCTGCTCAGCGTACATGCCCGAACCATCGGCGGCCACATCGATGCCGGAAAGGTCGGCCGAGTCGGAGGGTGCTGCGCTGCCGGGAACCGAAACCGGGGCCATGACCTGCGTGATCTCGGACGTGCCCTGGGCAACGGCCGCCACCGCGCGCTGGTAATCGACGCTTGCGGAATCGGACAGGAAGTACGTCTTGTCGGCGATGGACTCCTCGAAGGCGTTGACAGCCTTCTGCATCTGGCCGGTTGCGACATAGGCCTGGCCGAGGTTGGCGTACAGGCGGTTGCGCATCTCGGGCTGCATGTCGAACTGCAGGGCGCTTTCGTAGGACGACACCGCATCGGCTGCACGGTTGAGCGCCATGAAGCACACGCCAAGGTTCAGCAGGGCCTTGGTGGGATCGGGGTTGGCCTCGTCAAGGGCGGCGTTGCGGAACGCCACGCCCGCCTCGGCGGACTTGCCCATCTTCAGAAGCGCATTGCCCATACCCGTGTAGGCCTTGTAAGCGGAATCGTACTTCGCGTCCGATGCGGCGGCCTCGAAGTTGGCCACGGCGTCCTCGTAGTCGTGCAGGGCGGCATATGCCATGCCCAGGTTGTAATGCACGCCGCCGCGAGCATCGTAGGCCTCGTCGGCAACGGCCTGGCCGTAGGCCTGGATAGCCTCGTTGGGCTGTTTGAGCTTCACCAAGCAGTTGCCCATTTGATGGTACAGCTTGCCCGTCTCGCCGGGGGCAAGGGGGCTGGCCTCGTCCTGCAAGCACTGCTGGTAAGCCTCCAAGGCGCCTTGGAAGTCCTTCTGCGCATAAGCTGCGCGGGCTTGCTGGAATAACTGATTGTTCATCTGGATCCTTCGTTATCTTGTACGCTTGGGAATGCTGCGCGAGGCAGGTTATTCGGCAGCGTTCTCGATTTCGATGCCCTCGATCACATCGCCGACGCGAAGCTGGGCGATGACGTCCATGCCCTCGATGGTCTGGCCGAACACGGTGTAGCCGCTGTCCAGCATGGGCTGGGCGCCCAGGCACAGGTAGAACTGCGAACCCGCGGAATCGGGGTTCTGGCTGCGGGCCATGGCCAGCGCGCCGTCGGCGTGATGGTTGTTGGGGTTGGTGGAGTACTCCTCCTTGATGCAGTAACCCGGGCCGCCGGTGCCAAGGCCGGCGAAGGGGTTGTTGGCGGCAGCGATGACCTGGTCGGTGTCAAGGTCGCGCGTGTTGGGGCAACCGCCCTGGATGACGAAGCCCGGCACGTAGCGATGGAACTTCAGGTTGTCGTAGAAGCCCTTGGTGGCAAGCTCGACGAAGTTGCCGACGTGGATGGGGGCGTCCTTGCCCGCCAGCTGCACGCGGATGTTGCCCTTGGAGGTTTTGATGACGGCGACTTCCTCGCCGGTGGGCTGGTACGCGGGAGTGTACAAAGCCATGGGACTTCTCCTTTTCTCAAGCCGGCCCCGACGTTTGCCGGAGGCCTTCGCGAAAACGCCCGCGCAGATGGCGGGCGTTGCTTTAAACGAATCTCGTGATGCGTAGTTTAGCAGCTTGGGACCGGGCGCGGCGAAACCTGAAAACGCCTGCGGGGAAAAACCGTAGAACGCACAAACGGGACCGGGGCGCCGGCAAGCGGCGCGACGACGCCCCGCACGCTTCCCCGACGGGCCAGGAGCGAACGCGCCGGCGCCTAGCCGCGCACGAAGCAGCTGACCAGCTCCACGTGGTAGGTTTGCGGGAACAGGTCCACCGGCTGCACACGCTCGAGGCGATAGCCCACATCCTCGAAGCGGCGCACGTCGCGCGCCCAGGTGGCGGGGTTGCAGCTGACGTAGACCACACGCCCCGGGCGGGCGGCGGCGATGTCGGCGGGCACGCCGTCGGCAAGGCCGGCGCGCGGCGGGTCGACCACCAGCGCGTCAAGGCCGCCCAGCTCGGGCAGCTCGCGGGCCGCGTCCCCGCCGATGACGTCGATGTCGACGTAGTTCTCGTCGGCGTTGCGTCGCAGGTCGCGCACCGATGACGCGGCGGACTCCACGGCGATCACGTCGGCACCGGCGCGCGCCATGGCCACGCCGAACGTGCCGCAGCCCGCGTACCGGTCGGCGACGAGCAGCCCGTCGAGCCCCTCGGGGCCGCCCTCCCCCACGCTTCCGCCGAGCATGTGGATAGCCTGCTCCATGAGCTTTTCGGCCTGCGCGGTGTTCACCTGGAAAAACGACGGCGCATGCGCCACATAGCGCGCGCCGAGCAGCTGCTCTTGCCAGCAGCCCTTGCCGTCGAGCACCTCAAGGCCCTTGATCTTGCGCGCTTTGCCCGGGTCGGCGATGACGCGCACCACGCTGGTGGCCTTGAGCGAGCTTTTGAGCATCTTGGCGGCAGCTGCGCGCGGGAAACCCGACGGGCGCGTCCACAGCGCGATCTCGGTCTCGCGGGTGCGCACGCTCGTGCGCACGCCTACGCGGAAGATGCCCAGATCGTCGGAGCCCTGCAGATAGCGAAGCGCGCCGCGCAGCGCCTTGGGGGCTTTTGCGATGGCGTCATGGGCCAGCGGGCAGGACAGCGCCTGCATCACATCGGGGCTGCCATCCTGATGAAAGCCCAGGTTGGACGTGCCCTTCGCGTCCCATTGCGCGCCCAGTTCAAGCTTGTTGCGGTACCCCCACTGGCGCTTGGAAGGCAGGCACGGCGCCACCAGCTCGGCGGCCGCATCGCCAAAGCCGCCCGTGCGGGCGAGCGCGGCCACCACGTTGGCGCGCTTGGCCTCAAGCTGGGCGTCATAGGCGATATGCTGCCACGGGGCCGCGCCGCTTGCCGCGGGCTCGGCCCATTTCGGCATCACACGACATGCGCCGGGTTGCTCGAGCTTGGCGATGCGGGCGCGCGCGAACGTGGGCTTGTCCTCCACCACTTCCACGCTTGCGACATCGCCCGGGGCGCCGCCTTCCACGAACACGGTCTTGCCGTCGGATAGGTGCCCGACCGCTTCGGCGCCGTAGCCCATGCGCTCGATGGTGATGGTTTCGGTCATGTTCACACTCGTTTCTTTTTCAGGCCCATTCGGGCGATAGTAGCGTATAATAGGTAGATACGCCCTAGTAGCTCAGTTGGATAGAGCGTCTGCCTCCGGAGCAGAAGGCCACAGGTTCGAACCCTGCCTAGGGCACCACTTCATAGGCAACGGCCCAGGTTATCCACCTGGGCCGTTCTCGTTTCAAGCGCAAACGCTCGAAACGGCGCGCACGGGAGCCCCGTGAACCGCATCACGCCTTTTGCTCTTGCGGCGCATCGCCGGCATCCAGGAAAATCTTGCGCGTGACGAAGTTCCACACCATCACGATGGCGGTGGCGAAGATCTTGGTAATCAGGTAATGCACGCCCAGAAGCTCGACGCCGGCCCACATGCATGCGTTGTTGACGCCCAGGCCGATGACCGACAACACCACGAAGATGATGAACTCGCGACGTCGGGACATGCCTTCTTTATGGGTGAACACGTAGCGCATGGAGGCAACGTAGTTGAACACCACCGATACCGTGAACGAGATGGTGGCGCTGACCAGATAGTTCACGCCGAACGCCTCGGTAAGCAGGGCCAGCAGGCCGTAATCGATGACGAACGCGATCACGCCGACCACGCCGAACTTCATAAGCTGCGCGATAAGCTTCTTCACGCAGTGCTCCTCTCCATCGAAAGCGGGAACGACCCGCACCCGCGGGGCCTTCGGCAAAGGCCTCGCCTCGATTCAACTTCACATAACGTTGCGCATACTGCGCTGCCGACCATGAACCTCAGGCAGCACATCGCGCCGGCGGCAGGCCAACAGCCCGCGCGCAACGCGAAAACCGCCGCAGCGCAACCTGATGATTATGGCATCCCTTGCCCTATCGGCACAACAATCCCACGCCTTCCGCGCATATACTGCGGAAAGCGAGGCATTCACGTGGCGAAACCGCGCGGTTTCGAGTAGCATGCCTTGTATCTTTGTGCATTCAATTAATACGAAGGAGCGCCCGGTGACTGAAACCGACAAGGCCGCCCTCACGGGCAAAGGCGTGGCCGTCATCATACCCTGCTACAACGAGGCCGTCACCATCGGCAAGGTGGTCGACGACTTCCGCCGCGTGCTGCCCGAGGCGGCCGTGTACGTCTACGACAACAACTCCTCCGACGGCACCGGCGACATCGCGCGCGCCCACGGCGCCATCGTCAAGGTGGAGCGCCGCCAGGGCAAGGGCAACGTCGTGCGCCAGATGATGCGCGACATCGACGCCGAGGCCTACCTCATGGTCGACGGCGACGACACCTACCCCGCCGAGGCCGCGCCGGCGCTGCTCGCGCCGCTTCTGGCCGACGAGGCCGACATGGTGGTGGGCGACCGCCTCTCCAACGGCACCTACGGCGAGGAGAACGACCGGGCCTTCCACGGCTTCGGCAACGACCTGGTGCGCTTCCTCATCAAGGCCATCTACGGATTCGAGTTCTCCGACGTCATGACAGGCTACCGCGCCTACAACAAGGTGTTCGCCAAGACCATGCCCGTGCTCTCGCCGGGCTTCGAGATCGAGACCGAGCTGTCCATCCACGCCGTCGACAAGCGCTGGCGCATCGCCGAGGTGCCCATCGACTACCGCGACCGCCCCGAGGGCTCGGAGTCGAAGCTGTCCACGTTCTCGGACGGCTTCAAGGTGCTCATGATGATCA
>CALEWN010000056.1 GCA_937925385.1 uncultured Senegalimassilia sp. | reverse complement strand
TCGGCCGTTACAAGCCGCTGACCGAGCCCGCAATGATCATGATCGACCTGGAGAAGTGCGACAAGTGGCTGGCCAACGGCGCTCAGCCCACCGACACGGTTGCCGCCCTCATCAAGAAGTTCCGCGAGCAGGCGTAAGCTTATGGCGACGCAGACCGAGGAAATCGCTGGGCTCGTAGAGTCCGTGATCCGTCCGCTCATCGATAACCCGGACGACTTGGTCATCGATGCGCGCGAAACCGAAGATGGCTCCATCTTCGTCGAGGTTCGTGTCAATGAGGAGGACGCGGGCAAGGTCATCGGCCGTCAGGGCCGTGTGATCAAGGCTATCCGCACGCTCGCTCGTGCCGCGGCATCTTCCACGAACACCCATGTCGACGTGGAGCTGCTCGATTAATGGGCGCTTGGGTTCGCGTAGCCGAATTCACGAAAGCTAAGCACTTGAAGGGAGGGCTCGTCGCGCGTAGCGTGGCGGGTCTCCCTTTTTTGCTTGAAGAAGGCCTCTTTTGCGCTTTCGTGCCTCCGGTGATCGATGTTCCGCGTCAAGGCACCGTGGTGGAGGTCCGTCCGGAGGCCCGGGGCGGCGCTACGGTGTTCTTCGATACCGTCGTCGATGCCAACCAGGCAGATGCCCTGGTGGGCTGCTATGTTCTTGCGCGCAGGGAAGACCTTCCCGATGACGTGCTCGAGCTGCAGGAAGGCGGCATCGAGGGCTTCACGGTGGTGGATGCCGAAGCCGGCACCATCGGAACCGCCGTGGCCATCAACGAAATGCCCGGCCAGCACTTGCTGGAAGTTGCGCGCGAGGGCCAGGAAGGCACCGTGCTCATTCCCGTTGTGGACGAGTTTCTCGAAGGGGTGGATGAGCAGACGCGCTGCATATACGTCAACGTGCCGCAAGGCCTGCTCGATCTGTAACCTGTGGAGGTACCCATGATCATCGAAACGTTGTCCACGTTTCCCGATATGTACGAATCCGTCATGGGCGCTTCCATGATGCGCATCGCCCAGGAAAAGGGCATCCTGGATTTCAAGGCGCACGACCTGCGCGATTGGACGCACGACCGTCACCGCACCACCGACGACGAGCCGTACGGCGGCGGTGACGGCCTGGTCATGAAGTGCGCTCCCATCTTCGAGGCGTACGAATCCCTCTGCGCCGCACCGCGTACGGCCTCGGCCGAGGGCGAGCAGGCCGCTTCCAAGCCCTATACCATCTTTTTGGCCCCGCAAGGCTGCCGCTTCGACGATGCGTGCGCCTGCGAGCTTGCCAAGCAGGACCGCCTGCTGTTCATCTGCGGCCACTACGAGGGCATCGACGAGCGCGCCTACACGCTGGCCGATGAGGTCATCTCGCTTGGCGATTACGTGCTCACCAGCGGCGAGCTGGCCTCCATGGTGGTCATCGACGCCGTGGTGCGCAAGCTTCCCGGCGTGCTCGGCGCCGAAACGGGCGCGTTGGGCGAAAGCTTCGCCGACGGCTTGCTGGAATATCCCCAGTACACGCGTCCTGCCAACTTCAACGGCATGGAGGTGCCGGCGGTTCTGCTGTCCGGCAACCACGGCGCGGTCGACCGGTGGCGCCGCGAGCAAAGCCTTGAGCGCACCTACCGCCTTCGCCCCGATCTGCTCGAGGGCATGCAGCTGCCCGACGCCGACCGGGCATTTCTGCAATCTTTATCGACCACGCAGCAACGCTAGCCGCCGCGCGGTATCATAGGCAGCTAAGCGCTTATCGGGCGCCGCTTGCGCGGGCCCTGTTCGAAAGGAAACGTACAACATCATGGCCGCAGGTCAGCACGCCACCGGGGAAAAGGGCGGAATACTGCGCTCTTTCGTGAGCCTTCTCATCATGATCGCGTTCGTCCTGGGGCTTTCCTGGGCGCTGCGCACGTACGTCTTCACCGCTTACGAGATTCCCTCCGGTTCCATGGAGGAGACCATCATGACCGGCGACATGGTGTTCGCCGAAAAGGTCAGCTACTATTTCCGCGACCCGCAACCGGGCGACATCGTCACGTTTTCCGACCCCGAGATCCCGGGTCGCACGCTCATCAAGCGCTGCATAGCCACGGCAGGTCAAACCATCAACATCGATGGCGACGGCTTCCTCTACATCGACGGTGTGGCCCAAACCGAAACCTACACCGACAACAAGCCCACGCTGCCGCTCACAAATTCCAACATCGCCTTCCCCTAAACCGTGCCATCCGCGTGCATCTGGGTGATGGGCGATAATCGCACCAACTCGCAGGATTCGCGATACTTCGGCGCGGTCCCCATAAGCTCGGTTTCGGGCAGGGGCGTGCTGGTATATTGGCCCGTGCCCGACTTCGGCTTGCTGGAGTAGGGGCGCGTCGCCCGACAGTTTTCAAGTAGGCAAGCAAGGACCAGCGGAACCAGACAAGGAGAACCATGTCAACCGAAACCTTCGCCGCGAACGCGACAACGGGATGTGCCGGCTCGCAGCCGCCCACGTTCCAGGACATCGTCATGAACCTGCAGCACTACTGGGCCGCCCAGGGCTGTGTCGTTTTGCAGCCCTACGACGGCGCCGTGGGCGCTGGCACCAACCACACGGCCACCACGCTGCGCTCGTTGGGCCCCGACACGTGGCGTACCTGCTACGTGCAGGGCTGCCGCCGTCCCACCGACGGCCGCTATGGCGAGAACGCCAACCGTCTGCAGTATTACTACCAGTTCCAGGTGCTCATGAAGCCCAGCCCGGA
>CALEWN010000055.1 GCA_937925385.1 uncultured Senegalimassilia sp. | reverse complement strand
GCGCGAGGCCATCACCATCACCGCCGGCACCGTCATCGGCGTCGGCCTGTTCACCACCGGCGGCAACGTCGTCGGCGAGATGGGCCCGTTCGTAGTGCTCGCCACGGCGCTTGCGGCGCTCATCAGCATCTACCCGGCGCTCATGTACGGCGAGATGGGCGCGGCGCTACCCTTCGCCGGCGGCACGTACCAGTACGCGTCGCTGGGTCTGGGCCGCCCCGCGGGCTTTCTTGCCGGATGGAACTTCATCATGTCGCTCATCGCCGTCACCGGCGGCGAGGCGCTGGCGTTCGGCTACTACTTCAAGACCATCTTCCTGGCGTTCGGCGTCGAGCTTCCCGTCGACGACGTGGTCATCGCTATCATCGCGCTGGTCGCGTTCATCATCGCCAACGTCCGCGGCGTGGAGCTGACGGGCAAGCTGCAGAACGGCTTCATGTTCTTCTTCTGGGGTGTTGCCGCCATCTGGTTCCTCACCATGATCCCCAACGTGCAGCTGCCGAACTTCGTGACCGCGCCCGACTTCATGGGCGACCTGGGCGGCGGCGGGTTCATCGCCGCCGTAGCCATGATCTGGTGGTGCTTCGCCGGCTTCGAGACGTGCTGCGCCATGGGCGAGGAGATCCGCCACCCGCAGATCAACATCCCCCGCGCCATGATGCTCTCGCCGTTCATCATCTTCGTGGTGAACGCCCTGTTCCAGTGGTTCCTCGCGGGCATCGTGCCCGCCGACGGGCTGGCCGCCGTTGCCGAGTCCTCCGCACCCTACGCTGAGGCCATGATGAGCGCCGGTATCCTGGGCTTGCCGCTTGCGCTGCTGGCGCTGGGCGTAGCGTTCGGCGGCGACTTCTCCACCCTGAACGCGTCCATCGCGGTGCCGCCGCGCTACCTGTTCACCATGGCCCGCGACGGCAGCCTGCCGGCTGTGTTCGCCAAGCTGCACCCGAAGTACCGCACTCCTTACGTGGCCGTCATCACGCTCGGCGTGCTCACGGTGGTACTGGTGGCCACGTCGACGCTTGACTACATCGCATCGCTGTCGCTGTTCGCCGACCTGTTCTACTACGTCATCGGCATGGTGGCGTGCCTGGGCCTGCGTCGCAAGCTGCCCGACCTGAAGCGCCCGTTCAAGGTGCGCGGCATGGTACCCGGCGCGGTGATCAGCATCGTCATCTACCTGGTCATGATGACCCAGCTTGACACGGACGCCCTGGTCACCGGCGTGATCTACTGCGTAGTGGGCCTAGTCATCTACGCGGTGTGCGCGAAGAAGTACGGCACGCGCGCCATCGACGTCAACGCCGTGCAGGACACCAGCGAGCCCACGCCCGACGAGCGCGCCAAGATGGACCGCGAGTTCCACATCTGGATCGCCGCGGCCGCCATCGGCTGCGCGCTGGTAGCCCTGCTCTACCTGCTACCCAACGTGCTGGGATAGGGCGGCGAGGGCAAGCGACGCTTGAGCGTAAAAGTGCGGGATGGCGCTTGGCGGCGCACCCCTAACACCGCCAAGCGCTTCTCCTCTCACCCGCAATATAGCTATCGCTTGCCAAAGGATTTACCAGCGCTAATGCACGAATCAGGAAATAGAATCAGCTGAATTCTGCACTTTTCCGCAAATAGGAATCGCCATATACTGCACTTTTCAGCAAATAGCTCGAATACACAGGACGGCTATCGCCGACACACCCCGCAAAACGCCCCAAGATTGACAACGGCCCGTCAACCTGCCCCACGCAGGCCAACGGGCCGTTCTGCGATGCCGCGACTATCGCCGCCTTTAGCAGCTAGCAAACAGCTCCGCCAGTTCCTCGCGATTCACGATGCCGTCAGGGTCGGCCGCTTGCGCAAGCGCCCACATGGTCTTCGCCAACAGCGCCTCGGTGGTGGCGCTGCCGCCCATGAGCACACCCGGGCGGTCGCAGAACGCGCGACTCACCTCGTACACGCTAAGGTCGGCGCCCTCGTACGGGCACTGCGTGGTCATGACCAGCGTTTTCCCAGCATCCACCCACGCGAGCAGCGTTTCGGTGATGCCGTCGTACTCCGGGATGCCGCCCAGCCCGAAGGCCTCCACCACCAGCGCGTCGCACGCAGGGCGCAGCGCGTCGACGACCAGCGCGTCCATGCCCGGCGTAAGCTTGAGCACCGCAACACGAGGATTAAGGGAATCGTAAAAGCGCACGCCCGAAGCCTCGGCGGCTTCCGCGCCGACAGCCCACTCAACCCGCCCGTCGCACACAAGTCCTAGGTCGGGAACGTTCAAGCTGTCGAAGGCTTCGAAGCTGCGGGTGCGCACCTTGCGGGCCGCCGTGCCCGAAATCACCTTGCCGCCGAACGCCACCATGACGCCCGCGGCGGCATCGTCGCAGGCCACACGCACGGCATCGAGCAGGTTGCGCTTGCCGTCGGTGCCGGGGTCACCCATGGGCAGCTGAGAACCGGTCAGCACCGCGGGCTTCGAGCTGCCCTGCACTAGATACGACAGCCCTGCCGCCGTGTATGCCAGCGTATCGGTGCCGTGAAGGACCACGAACCCGTCGAAGTCGTCGTAACGCCGACGCACCTCGCCCGCGATGGCCAGCCATCCCTCCGGGCGCATGTTCGTGCTGTCCACGTTCATGACCTGCGACACCTCGACGCAACACATCTGCGCGACCTCGGGAACGAACGCCACCAACTGCTCGCCGGTCAACGCCGGTGCCAGCCCGCTACCCTCTTCAGCCGACGCGATAGTCCCGCCCGTCGCGATAACCAAAACCCGTTTCATACGCGCCCCTTCCCTCTAGCGGCCCATA
>CALEWN010000054.1 GCA_937925385.1 uncultured Senegalimassilia sp. | reverse complement strand
ATCTCGCGTGCGCCGACGTTGGACGTCATGATGATGACCGTGTTGCGGAAATCGACCGTGCGACCCTGGGCGTCGGTCAGACGACCTTCCTCGAGGATCTGCAGCAGGATGTTGAACACATCGGGATGCGCCTTCTCGATCTCGTCGAACAGCACCACCGAATACGGGCGCTGACGCACGGCCTTGGTGAGCTGGCCGCCCTCGTCGAAGCCCACATAGCCCGGAGGCGAGCCGACCAGACGGCTTACGGAGTGCTTCTCCATGTACTCGGACATGTCGAAGCTGATGAGCGCGTCCTCGGAGCTGAACAGGAACTCGGCGAGCGCCTTGGACAGCTCGGTCTTGCCCACGCCCGACGGGCCCAGGAAGATGAAGCTGCCGGCGGGGCGCTTGGGGTCCTTCAAGCCGGCGCGGCTGCGGCGGATGGCCTTCGACAACGCGGTCACGGCTTCTTCCTGACCGATCACGCGCTCGTGCAGCACGCCTTCCATGCGCAGCAGCTTCTCGGTTTCGGCCTCGGTGAGGTTGGACACCGGCACGCCGGTGGTCATGGAGACGACGTCGGCGATGTCCTGCGCCGTTACCTCGTGCACCGATTTCTGGGAATCCTCGGCCCACTTCTTCTCGGCGGCAGCGCGCTCATCTTTGACCGCCGACTCCTCATCGCGCAGCTTGGCGGCGCGCTCGAAGTCCTGCTCGGCGATGGCCTTGTCCTTATCGGAGCGGATCTGGCGCAGCTTGTCGTCCATCTCGCGCAGCTCGTCGGGCAAGGTCATGTTGCGGATGCGCATGCGGGCGCCGGCCTCGTCCATGACGTCGATGGCCTTGTCGGGCAGGAAGCGGTCCTGGATGTAGCGGTCGGACAGCGTGACGGCGGCCTGAAGCGCCTCGTCGGTGAAATGCACCTGATGATGAGCCTCGTAACGGTCGCGCAGGCCCTCCATGATGCGCAGCGCCTGCTCCTCGTTGGGCTCGCCGACCGTGATGGGCTGGAAACGGCGCTCGAGGGCGCTGTCCTTCTCCAGATGTTTGCGGTATTCGTCGATGGTGGTGGCGCCGATGACCTGGATCTCGCCGCGCGACAGCGGCGGCTTGAGGATGGCGGCGGCATCGATGGAGCCCTCGGCAGAGCCCGCGCCGATGAGCGTGTGCATCTCGTCGATGAACAAGATGATGTCGCCGGCGTCCTTGACCTCCTTGATGCACTTCTTCAAGCGGTCCTCGAACTCGCCGCGGTACTTGCTGCCGGCCACAAGGGCGGACACGTCGAGCGTGAGCAGGCGCTTGCCGCGCAGGATATCGGGAACCTGGTTGGACACGATGAGCTGCGCCAAGCCCTCGGCGACGGCGGTCTTGCCGACGCCGGGCTCGCCGATGAGCAGCGGGTTGTTCTTCTGGCGGCGGGAGAGGATCTGCATGACGCGCTCGATCTCGCCGGCGCGGCCGATGACCGGGTCGAGCTTGCCGTCGCGCGCCTTCTGCGTAAGGTCGGTGCCGAACTCCTTCAGGGCGCTGTCGGGCACGGTGCCGGCCGCCTCGAAGGGGTTGCGGCCCGCGTACACGGGGCTTTGGCCCACCAAGTCGTTGAGCGCGGTGCGGATATCATCGCCCTTCACGCCCAAGCGCGAAAGCACGTCGAGCGCCGTGCCCTCGTTCTCGCGCACGATGCCGAGCAGCAGATGCTCGGTGGAGATATAGCTCTGCCCCATCTGCATGGCCTCGCGCAGGCTGTTCTCGAGCACGCGCTTGACGCGCGGGGTGAACGAAAGATGGCCGGACACGTCGGCGCCCTCGTCGATGGAGGTCACCTCGCGGATGCCCTTAACCACGGCGTCGTAGGCCACGCCCAGGCGCTCGAGCGCCTGGGCGGCAAGGCCGTCCTTTTCCTGGATGAGGCCCAGCAGGATATGCTCGGTGCCCACATAGGGCTGATGCAGGGCGCGTGCCTCGTCCTGGGCCAAGACGAGCACCTTGCGCGCCTTGTCCGTGAACTTCTCAAATGACATGAAGCCTCGATTCTCGCGGCATATGATTATGGTCTCGGTTGTTCATGTTAGCACTCCCGTCAAGGGACTGCTAAGCCATTTACGTATCGTATACATAATAAAGTAGCCCCGCCCCGCGCAACGCTCGGCGCCGTCGCTACGTGCAATCCGCACACACCTGAAGCGCTGTTCGACCCCTTTTGCCCCTTTTCTCCCAAACAGCGCAAGCGGTTCTTCACGAAAGGTCGACAAGCGCGCAAGCACGGCGCGTTGACCGCCTCGCACGCTTATACTGGTAGCGAAACGCGCAACGGCGCGTCCCATCCCCCTTCAACCGACAGGATCGCATGAACAGGCACACCCTACGCTACGCCCTTATCCTTGTCGCCGCCCTGGCCGTGGCGGCGCTCGCCGTCGCCCGATTCGATGGCCTCTGCTCCATCCTCTCGACCGTCTGGGCCGCGCTTGAGCCCTTGGCCATCGGCGCGGTGCTGGCATACCTGCTCAACTTCATAGCGGCGGCGCTCGAGTCGCGATGGTTTCGGCGCTCGAACAGCGCGCTTGTGGCGAAAACGCGCCGCCCCATCTGCGTCATCTTGGCCATCACCGGCGTCATCTTGGCGCTTGCGGCGCTGACCACATTCGTAGGCGGCGAGTTCAAATCCGTAGGCGCCGCCATCATCACCGGCGTTTCGGAAGCCGCCGCCATGGCATCACAGGCAATCGCGAACCTTCCCGGCGCGCAGGCGATCCCCTTTCTCGACGACGCCACCTGGAACTCCATCGGGCAAAAGGCCTTGGATGCCGTGGGCGGCACCGACCAAGCACTGCGCATCGTGGCGCAGACCAGCGGTGAGGTGGCGCATCTGACGCTTTCGATTTTGCTGGGCATGGTGTTCGCGCTGTACTTGCTGCTTGACAAGGACCGCGTGCATGCCGGCGCCATGCGCGCCGCCAGCTTCATTCCCGGCAAGGACCTGCGCCGCCGCGTGCTGCACGCATGCAGCATCACCAACGACTGCTTCTCGCGCTTCATCCGCGGGCAATGCATCGAGGCGGTCATCCTGGGCGCGTTGTGCGCCATCGGCGGCATCATCCTGCAGTTCCCCTACGCTGCCTCCATCGGCCTTATCGTAGGCGTGTCGTCGCTCATCCCGTTCGCCGGCGCATGGATCGGCGGCATCATGGGTGCAGCTATGATCTTGTCGCAAGACCCCATGCAAGCCCTGCAGTTCATCGTGTTTCTGGTGGTCCTCCAGCAGATCGAGGGACACCTTATCTACCCGAACGTGGTGGGGCAATCGGTGGGCCTGCCGAGCATCTGGGTGTTCGTTGCCGTGATCGCCGGCGGATCGCTGTTCGGCCTTCTGGGCGTGCTTCTGGGCGTGCCGGTCATCTCGACGGTGCGAACGCTTACCATAGAGCACTTCGCGCAGGTAGACGCCGAATGCGCCGGCGAAGACGAAAGCGACGCGGAAACGCTCCCCGCAACCACGGCATAGCCGCCATCCGCAACGGGACGATCGCAAGGCGCGACACCGCGCTCCAAGATCGAAGGGCGGAAAGCAACCATCTGTTTGTCTTTCGCCGAATAACGAAGGTCCGCCTGGGTTTGCCCAGGCGGACCTTCTTGCAATTATGGTATGGCTTGCTGCTTAGTACAGCTTGGCACCTGCCGGGATGCGGTCGGAGACCATGAGCAAGTTCAGACGCTCCTCGGTGGTTTCGTCGTCGACCTTCTCCTCGTGCACAGCCGACAGCAGCATGCCGCAAGAGGCGATGCCCATCATCTTGCGTGGCGGCAGGTTGGTGATGGCGACGAGCGTGCGGCCCACCAGCTCCTCCGGCTCGTAGTACGCATGGATGCCGGACAGGATGGTGCGATCGGTGCCCGTACCATCATCGAGCGTGAACTGCAGCAGCTTCTTGCTCTTCGGCACAGCCACGCACTCCTTGACCTTCACGGCGCGGAAGTCGGACTTGCTGAACGTGTCGAAGTCCACCTCGTCGGCGAACAGCGGCTCGACGACCACCTTGGAGAAGTCGATGGGCTCTTCAGTGGGCTGCTCGGCCGGAGCCGCCGGACGTGCGGCGGGCTTAGCGCCGGAAGGGGCCTCGTCGCGCATGTGCGGGAACAGCAGCACGTCGCGGATGGTGGGCGAATCGGTGAGCAGCATGGTCAGACGGTCGATGCCGATGCCCACGCCGCCTGCCGGGGGCATGCCGTACTCGAGCGCGCGGATGTAGTCGGCATCGTAGCCCATGGCCTCGTCGTCGCCCATGTCCTTGGCCTCGACCTGCGCGCGGAAGCGCTCGGCCTGGTCGACCGGGTCGTTGAGCTCATTGAAGGCGTTAGCGTACTCGTGGCCGCAGATGAACAGCTCGAAGCGCTCGGTGAGCTCGGGGTTGTTCGGCAGCTTCTTGGCCAGCGGGGAGATCTCCAGCGGATGCTCGGTGACGAACACGGGTTGGATAAGCTTCTCCTCAGCCACGGCCTCGAAGATCTCGGAGATGAGCTTGCCCTTGCCCCATGCGTCCTCGGCATGGCCGCCGTTGTTCTCCAGGATGGCAACCAGGTCCTCGCGGCTACGGTCGAAGGAGACCTCTTCGCCGGCGTAGCGCGTTGCCAAGCCGCACATGGTCTCGCGCGGCCACTGGCCGGACAGGTCGATGTCGACGCCCTGGTAACTGACCTTGAGCGTGCCGCAAGCAGCTTCGGCGGCTGCCTTGATAAAGCCTTCGGTGAGGTCCATCATGCCGTTCAGGTCGGAGAAGGCCTGGTATGCCTCCATGGTAGTGAACTCGGGGTTGTGGTACGGGTCCATGCCCTCGTTGCGGAACTGGCGGCCGATCTCGAACACCTTCTCGAAACCGCCTACGAGCAGGCGCTTAAGCGGCAGCTCGGTGGCGATGCGCAGGAAGTAGTCGCGGTCGAGCGCGTTGAAATGCGTGACGAACGGCTTTGCGTTCGCGCCGCCCAGAATGGGGTGCAAAAACGGCGTTTCTACCTCGTAGAAGCCCTGATCCTCCATGTAGCGGCGGATGGCGGCCACGATCTTGAAGCGCTTCTCGAAGACCTGCTTTACCTCGGGGTTCATGACCAGGTCGACATAGCGCTGACGGTAACGCGTTTCCTTGTCCGCCAGGCCGTGGAACTTCTCGGGCAGCGGGCGGATGGACTTGCTGAGCAGCTCGAAGGACGAGACGGCAACGGAGAGCTGGCCGCGACGCGTGCGCATCATAGCGCCCTCGACGCCGATCCAATCGCCCACATCAAGGTCCTTCAGGCGGCCGAAGGCCTCTTCGCCCAGCTCGTTGATGCGGCAGAACAGCTGCATGTCGCCCGTGGCGTCGCGCAGGCCCAAAAAGGCGATCTTGCCCTGAACGCGCTTGGACATGATGCGGCCGGCGACCTTGACCAGGTCCTCGGTGGAATCCCCGTCCTCGAGGTGCGCGTAAAGCTGCTCGAGCTCGGCCAGGTGATGGCTGTAGTCGAACGCATGGCCATAGGGGTTTTGGCCCGCATCGAGCATGGCCTGACGCTGGGCCTTGCGCACCTCGATGGGATCGTCTTCGATAACTTCAGGGGTATTGCTCATGGGAAAGCCCTTCTAAATAC
>CALEWN010000053.1 GCA_937925385.1 uncultured Senegalimassilia sp. | reverse complement strand
TCTTAATCATGCTCAGAATGTTTCCGACCGCCGACATGCCCACTGCCCTCCTTGCGGGTTGAATGCTCATTGCAATTGCATTATTGCACGTTTGGTATTGATTATCAACTATTTATTGTGACATAGCCTTCTGCAAAACCGTACAGAACTCTACCCCTGCCGCATCCCGGTGATCGCCATCGCACAAGCGAGCGGGCGAATGTCGGGTATATAGTGCTACGTCCCCGAAGTGTCTGGGGTGTGTGCTTCTTTGGTTGGGGGTGGTTGGCGCTTGTACAATGGGTTTGACATCTACCGGGTCATCCAGACGAGAGGATATTCCTATGAGCAAGGTTTTGCTGGTTAACGGCAGCTCGCGGCAGGAGGGCAACACGTCGGTTGCGCTCGCCGAGGTTGCCGCCGCGCTTGAGGGGCACGGCATTGAGACGGAAACCATGTGGCTGGGCAACAAGCCCGTCAACGACTGCATCGCCTGCGGCAAGTGCGCCGAGCTGGGCGGCAAGTGCGTCGTCGACAACGACGTGGTCAACGAGCTAATCGCCAAAGCGGCGCAGGCCGACGGCTTCGTCTTCGGCACGCCGGTGTACTACGCGCACCCCTCGGGCCGCATCCTGTGCGCGCTCGACCGCGCGTTCTACGCAGGTGGCGCGGCGTTTCGCCATAAGCCCGGCGCTGCGGTGGCCGTTGCGCGCCGTGGCGGCACCACGGCATCGTTCGACGTGCTGAACAAGTACTTCACCATCTGCGAGATGCCCGTCGTGTCCTCCACCTACTGGAACAACGTGCATGGGCGCCTGCCGGGCGAGGCCGCGCAGGATGCGGAGGGCCTGCAGACCATGCGCAACATCGGGCAGAACATGGCTTGGCTGCTCAAGTGCATCGAAGCCGGGAAAGCCGCGGGCATCGACGTCCCCGTTGCCGAGCGCGGCCAGATGACGAACTACATTCGCTAGTTCGGGCGGCTAGACGATGAACTAGCTCCGTTAGCTCGCGCGGCCAGATGACGAACCACGCTGCTAGCTCGTGCGGCTTGGTGATGAACCGCATCCGCTAGCCCGGCTGTCAGATCGCGAACCGCATCCGCTAGCTCGGGCGGCTCCATGTGCAATATGACGCATTCGTGAAGCGCCGGCACAAGGCCGGCGCTTCCGTGTTAAATCCGGGAACCTCTACGTTACATTTCGGAAATCTCGGGGAAATCCGCCGCAAAATGGGTCCGTATGAAAACTGCGGCGGTCGCGGTTGCGTCGCCGCTTGCGGAAACCGAACGTGCAAGGAGGCCCTTCGTGGCTAAGGTCAACCCGAATTACCAGAAACTTCCCGGCAGCTATCTATTCTCTGAGATCGCTCGCCGTACCGCCGCATATTCCGAGGCGCATCCCGAGGCGAAGCTCATCAAGATGGGTATCGGCGACGTCACGCGCCCGCTCGTCCCGGCCGTCATCGAGGCGATGCACGCCGCCGTCGAGGACATGGCGAAGTCCGAAACCTTCCACGGTTACGGCCCCGAGCAGGGCTACGATTTCCTGCGCACCGCCATCGCCAAGCGGGATTTCCATGCCCTTGGCGTCGACATTGCCGACGACGAGATCTTCATCTCCGACGGCGCGAAGTCCGACTGCGGCAACATCGGCGACATCTTGGACGTCGACAACGTGGTGGCCGTGTGCGACCCGGTGTACCCCGTGTATGTCGACTCGAACGCCATGGCCGGCCGCGCGGGCGACTACGACGAGGCCGCCGAACGCTGGACGAACATCGTGTACATGCCCACCACCGCTGAGAACGGCTTTTGCCCGGCGCTGCCCGAGGGCCGCGCGGACGTCATCTACCTGTGCAGCCCGAACAACCCCACTGGTACCGTGCTCAACGCCGAGCAGCTGAAGGTGTGGGTGGACTATGCCAACGCCAACGACGCCATCATCATGTTCGACGCCGCCTATGAGCGTTTCATCACCGAAGAGGGCGTGCCGCACTCTATCTACGAGGTGGAAGGCGCCAAGACCTGCGCCATCGAGTTCCGCTCGTTCTCCAAGACGGCGGGCTTCACCGGCGCACGCTGCGGCTACACCGTGGTGCCCAAGGAGCTGGTCCGCGACGGCCAGAGCCTCAACGCCATGTGGAACCGCCGCCAGTGCACGAAGTTCAACGGCGCCAGCTACATCATCCAGCGCGGTGCCGCTGCCATCTACACCGAGGAAGGCGAGCGCCAGATCGAGGAAACGCTGGCGTACTACCGCAACAACGCGCGCGTGATCAAGGAGGGCCTCGAGGCCGCCGGGTTCACCGTGTACGGCGCGGTGAACAGCCCGTATATCTGGTGCAAGACGCCTGAGGGCGTAGGCAGCTGGGAGTTCTTCGACAAGCTGCTGACCGAGGTGAACATCATCACCACGCCGGGCGCGGGCTTCGGGCCCTCGGGCGAGGGTTACGTGCGCCTGACCGCCTTCGGCGACGCCGACGCCACGGTCGAGGCCATGGAGCGCATCCAGAAGCTCATGGCGAAGTAAGAGTAGCGGGCGATTGTTCGCTAGTGTTGCGATTGCGATTGCCATAGCGTACGCGGTAGCTTTTGCGTATGTAGCCGCTGTTGTGTGCATAGTTGCAGCACCGGGGTTGTTGTTGGCTGGTGTTTCAGGCGCAGTTGCCGCAGCGGATGCGGCAGTTACGGCGTGTACAGCTGCACTTTCATATGTAGTTGCTGAAAAAGGGGGTCGCAGGCCCCCTTTTTCGTATGCTTGGACGCGCTTGCTGCCAAAAAGTGCGCGAGTGTGTGTTTATCTCGACGATGTACGATATGAACGAAGCATTAATTGTAACGAGCGCATGTAGGTTAGTATTTGCCGCGTCCCGATGCCGCCGCCCGGTCGTGTTCGGGCCCTGATCGCCGTCTGCTCGCACGCACTCGCGCATTTTTTGGCAGCAATCGCGCCGGACCCTTTCAGAAACGTGCCCGTTGGATGAACCGCGGCTGTCGATTGAAACGCGCTTGCAGGGACACGACAGCCCACCAGTGCAACGTGTATCCAGTTATCTAAGAGCACCGGTGTAGAACGGTGACCGGGATGCGGAGCGCAGGACGGGGAAGCGAAAACAGGCCTAAAACTGTGCATTTTCTGCACAGTGAGTAAATCGGTCATCATTCACCATAGTAAAAGGCCCCGGATGTGGGATATGCCACATCGATACGTTAATCGTGCGCAACGAATACCAATTGCAACGCGTTGTCTTACGGGTACTGTAAGTCGGATGTTGTGCGGCATTTCAAACGCGATCATCGCGAGGGTGCCTGCGGGGCTCTGGCATCAGCGCTTCCTGCTAGCAGCCCTTGGCAATCCTGAACGCCCTCGGCCTGCAAGGTGAGCGCTGGCGCACTCATTCTGCAGGGCTCGCGCTGGCACACTCGGCCTGCAGGGTTCGCGCTGGCGCAGCGCCGCCTGCGGGCGCCCCGGCCTCGTTGGCGTAGCTGCGCTTCTTCAGTAGCATCGATACCGCCAGCGCGGCAACTGCCAGCACCAGGGTGAACGCGAAGCCCCAGTGCACGCCGTTGGTGAACGCGACTGCGCCGCTTTCCGCGCTTGCCGCCTGGCCCATGCCCAGCAGGCTGGTGGCAACGGCGGTTGCGATGGCGCCAAGTACCTGCTGCAGGGTGTTCATCATGGTGGAGCCGTCCGCGTTCATGCGGTGCGGCAGCGAGTTCAGGGCGCTCGTCTGGCTCGGCGACATGGCCAGCGGCACGCCGATCATCAAGATCACGTGAGCGCAGATCACGTACGCGATCGAGGAATCGGGCGTCGCGAACAGGAACATCACCGTGCCCGCAATGGATAGGGCAAAGCCTGCGCGCGCTGGGATGCGGGCGCCGATGCGGTCGTACAGCCCGCCGGCGATCACGGACATGATGCAATTCACTACGCCGCCGGGCAGCATGAGCACGCCGGCCATGGCCACAGGCAGCAGCATGCCGCTTTGGATGTACTGCGGCAGCAGGTACATGGCCGACAGCGTGATGCCGAAGTTCAGCATCACCAGCGTCACTCCCACGCGATAGCCTTGCTGGCAGAACACCCGCACGTCAAGCACGCGGGTCTCCATGCGCAGCTGGCGATACACGTAGGCGGCAATGCAAATCACGCCGATGAACAGCGCGGATACCACTTCGACGCTGGTCCATCCGTACAGGCTGGCAAGTCCGGCGCCCAGCACCACGCCGCCGAATCCCAGGCACGACAGCACGCACGAGAGCGCATCCACGCGCGGGCGCGTCAGCTCGTAGGGGCTCACCAGGAACTTCGCCGCGAACACCATGGCCACGGCCAGCACCACGGCGAAGGTGAAGAAGATGAAGCGCCAGCTCAGCACGCCGAGGATGATGCCCGAAAGGGTGGGGCCGATGGCGGGGGCGAACATGATGATAAGCGCCGTCAGGCCCATGGCAGCGCCGATTTTCACCGGGGCGAACACCTCGAGAACCACGGCGAACATCATGGGCAGCACCAGGCCGGTGCCCACGCCTTGCACCAGACGTCCCGCCAGCATCACCTCGAAGCTGGGGGCGAACCCGCTGATCAGCGAGCCGACGAAGAACGCGCCCAGCGCGAACAGCGTGAGCTTGCGCACGCTGAACCACTTCATGAGCAGGCTGGCGAAGGGCAGCACGATGCCGATGACCAACATATAGCCGACGACCATCCACTGCATCACGGCGACGTCGACGCCGAACGCTTCGGTAAGCTGCGGCAGTGCGATGTTGAGCGACGTTTCGCTGAACATGCCCGTGAAACCGCCCAGGTACAGGCCCATCATGGTCAGGTAGGGGTGCGCAACCTCGATGTGCGCCTTATGGGGATCGAAACCTTGCATATTGTTTTCCGTACAATCCTTTCCGACTTTTGCGCAGCGCCCGCACGGGCGAAAACCTTCCCGACAAAACAAAAAGCGGGGGCTGCAAAGGAAGCTTTCATCCTTTGCAGCCCCCGCTTAAGGGCGCTACCGACTACCACTAATTGCTTTCAGCCTAGCAGAAACCGCACCCGTTTCGTAAGCGTTGAAATTATGGAGAAACGAAAAGCGCCTCCCGTGGGGGGAGGCGCTTCGTGCGCGTTGCCCGTGGCGTTGGCTGCGCGGAGCCGTCCGCCGCGCATGTCGCGCCGTCGAGGCGTTGCATGCGCGTTCGCTTGGTGCTATGCGATCTCGATCGGATAGCTGGCGATGGTGTCGTAGGTGTCGTTGTCCATCAGGCTGATGGTGCCGGTGACGTTCTTCATCGCTTCAATGTCGGTGATCTTGGTGCTGTCGAAGTAGCCGAAGGTCTCGGCGAACATACCGGGCTTGACGGTCTCGGTCAGGGTGAAGTCGACCATCTGGCCGTCGACGCTGAAGGTGCCGTACTCGGCCATGAACAGGACGGTCTTGTCGGCGGTCTTGTTCTCAACCTTGAAGGTGTAGCCGCAGTCGTCGAGCCAATCCTGCTTCTTGTTCAGCACGGTGATGGTGCAGTTCTCATCGTCGACGAGCACCTTGTCAACGGCGACGGTGTTCTTGTCGGAGGTGGTTGCGGCCTTTGCGTCGCCCGCAGTGCCGCTGGCCTTGACCTCGCCGCGCTCGAACGTCATGGCATAGCCGCCGTCGGTCATCTGCAGCTTACCGTCGGTGATGGTCGCCGTGATAGGGCTGCCGTCGATGGTGAACTTGGCCTCCGTGGCGCTCTTGGCCTCCCACGTGCCATCAAGGGGCTCGCCGAACATGATGAGCGAGCAGGTGCCGTCTTCGTTCACGTTCAGGCCCACGCTCATGCCGAACGCATCCAGCATGGCGATGTCCTCAGCGGTGGCTTCTTCGCCGTCGGACACCATGCCCGCCAGCTTCCACGATCCGATGAACGCCTCTTTTGCGTCCTTGTCGTTGGTCCCGCCGCCGCCGCAGCCGGTCAGTGCCAAGCACAGCGTCATCGCGCATGCTACCAACGCGCATACCAATAGCTTCCTCTTCATGTCCCTCACTCCCTTTCTTGTTGATGCTCCTATGGCGAACCTTCGGTCCCTTGCCGAAGGCGTGTGCCCTGCTTACGCGCTTGCCGCAGATCAACCCGGCGAGCGCTTATCCCATCGCGCCGCCGCAGTACTCGCAGCGCCCTTGCGCATCGGGAACCGTGGTGGCGCCGCAGAACGGACAGGTTTGCGCCGTCTTCGGCGCCGCGGCCGCCGCTGCCTGCTCGCGGACGGTTTCGCGCAGCTGGGTGAGCGCCTCGCGGATCTGCTGCGCCTGACGCTCCGCCTCGCGGTATTCCACGGAATTGCGCTCCTCGATGCGGTAGTCGTTGACCTTGAACGTGATCTCGTTGAAGTACGGCGAGTTCACGTGGATGGTTACGTACGCGTCGTAGTCGATGTCGTAGCGCGGCGGGTCGTAGCTTTGCGAATGGCCCTCATCGTCTTTCCAGGTGAGCTCGCTGCGCGTCTCGCGGATTTCGGTATCGCACCCCGTGACCTGGGAGAAGTCCATAACGTCGGGGTTTGCGTCGCGCCAACGGGAATTGCGCGTGACGATGAAGCGCTTCGCGTCCTCGTCGAGCATCACCTTCATGTCGCAGCCGAGCGTGCGCGTGACGTTGAGCTCCGCCACCTTCTGCCGGTTGGCCTCGCGATACTCAAGCTGCTCGGCGATCTGCTCCACCGTGCTCGCGCGTCGGTCGCTGAAAAACGGCGACAGCTTGCCCGCGCACTCCTTGCACAGGTTGCCGTCCTCAAGCTTGCGATTGCCCAGAAGCCCGATCTCGCCGCCGCAGATGCTGCAGGTTTTCTTTTCGAACATCTTTCCGAACAGCCCCATGTCGCGCCCCTTTCGTCGTCTCCAACTCCGTACCCCGATAATGGCAGAAGCGGGGAAGGCGAAGAAGCGCCCTACGGCTCGAAAAGGGGTGCGAAAGCGGACCGAACGGCTCAGGTTGCTGTTCGGGAAGCTGGAAAGGCTTGCGTTATGCGCGCTATTCCTCAGCTTGTTCGCCGGTGCGGCCCATGCCGGGGACGATGAGTCCGCTGGCAACCGCGTGCACGGCAAGGCGCAGGATGTTGTCGTAGCCGGTTTTCGCCAGGATCTCGGAGATGTGGCGCTTCACGGTGCCTTCGGACAGGTACAGCTCCTGCGCGATCTCCTTGCGCGTTTTGGTTTCGCACACCAGGCGCAAGATGTCGATTTCGGTTTGCGTGAGCGCTGCGGTGCCGGAAAGCGCGTTGGATTGGGGGCGGGGGAATGTGGAATAGCCCTCCATGGTGGAGCGGATGACGGCGATGAGCTCGGCGGTGCCAACGTTTTTGTACACGAAGCTGTCAACTCCGGTGGCGCGGGCCTGTTCGACGAACGTGATCTCGGGCATGCCCGTCATGATGACCACGCGCACGTCGGGGTGCGCCTCCTTGATGGCGGCGGCCGCCACGATGCCGCTGGAATCGTTTTCCGTGCACACGTCCAAAAGCGCTAGGTTCGCGTGGTGCTTCTCGACCGCGGAAAGGGCGCCGGCCGCATCGGCGATGGCCGCCACGACGTGCATGTCGTCCTGCATGTCGATGGCGCACGCGAGCGAGTCGCGCAGCATGGCTTGATCTTCGGCGATGACCATGTCGATCATGGCGTCCCCCTGGGCTAGAAGGCGGTCCCTGCATATCGCCGGAACAGCGGCGATGCCCTCTATTCTACCGTGGAACCACCGCTTCTAGCGTGAAAGGCTGGGTGGCCGTCACCTGGCAGGTGCCGCCGACCGCGCCAACGGCCTCGCGCATGCTGGGAAGTCCCGTTCCCTCGCGGAAATCGCTGGGACCTGCTAGGCCGTCGTTGGTTACACGCAGCGTGTACGAGCAGCCGCTTTCCTCGAAGGCGATGCGCACGTTGTGGGCCTGACCGTGCTTAACGGCGTTGGTGGCGGCCTCGCGGCAGATGGTGACGAACGCCTCGGCCACGGCGGGCGCCTTGGGCAGGCTGCCGATCTGCTCGATGCGCACGCCCACCAGCTCGAAGGCGTGCACGATCGAAGCCAGCTCGGTGGGCGATTGCTCGTCGTCGGCACGCGCAAGGTCCTCCATCATGCTGCGCACAAGCTCCGTGACCTGGTCGAGCGCCTCAGGGTTGCTGCTGCCGTCCTCAAGGTAGCGATGCAGGATGGAAAGACGTTGGCCGATGGTGTCGTGCACGCGCGCCTTCATATGCAGCATGGCCTCGTTGCGCGCGACCTCGCGGACGCCCGCAAGCGACTCCTCCAACTCGCGGTTTGCCTGCTCGAGCAGGCCGTTCGTGCGCGCGATGGTGACGTTGAGGCGCTCCTCCTCCGTGACGTCGATGGCCGCAAGGCGACGGTAGGTCTTGCCGTTGACCTCAGCGGTGTCGCGCTTGAACAGCCGCACGTTGTCTTCCCCGATCTGGATGCGCACGCCCTCGGGCAGCACGTCGTTTATGGGCGCCGCGCCGCGTTCCGCGATCTCGCACAGGTTCTCCCACAGCATGCTGACGTCGGACAGGGCGGTGGCGAAGCCAAGCTCCATGAGGCACCACCGC